>JAYUEA010000575.1:0-2779 GCA_043739465.1 Propionibacteriaceae bacterium | reverse complement strand
GCAGCCCCTGTACATATCCGAGCCAGTGGTACACGTCGGCTACGGGGGCGCGGGCATCCTCGGGGTCGAGGTCGTCGACCTCCTCGGCGTCCTCGTCGTCAGTGATCTCGAGACGCGCCCCCAGCACCAGGCGCATCGCGTTGATGGTCCGCAGCCAGGCGCCATGAGCCGCCAGCGGGACCCGTACCACCGGGTCCTTCTCCCCCACCGCCGGCGACAACGCGTCCAGCACGACCCTTGCCTCGGCAGCCTTCTGCGTGCGGAGCTCGGCCTCCATCAGCCGGCGGTACTCGGCGGCCTCGGTCTCGTCCGTCGACGCCTCGGGGAACAACCGGGCAAGTGCCGGGTCCTCCCGGTCGAGCGGCGCCGCACGTCGCTCGTTCGCCCAGCGTTCAAGGGGGTCGTCCGACCAGGCCGGGGCGTCCACGAGCTCCACGAGCTGGCTCGCCATCGACTCGAGCAGGCCCACCTCGAAGGGCAGGCAGTGCCAGGTGAGGTCACCGTCGCCGTCGCGCTCGAAGCCGCCCATCACGCTGCATTCTCCAGCGTCGCCCACAGCCCGTACCCCTGCATCGCCGTCACGTCCCGCTCCATCTCGTCCTTGGTGCCCATCGCGACGGCCGACCGGCCGTCGTTGTGCACCTCGAGCATGAGGCGGGTCGCCTTCTCCTTCGGGAAGCCGAAATAGGTCTGGAACACGTACGTGACGTACTGCATGGTGTTGACGGGGTCGTTCCAGACGATGCAGACCCAGGGCTCCTGCCCCAGGAGCGCCTCGTCGGTCCGCTCGGCGACAGCGGTGCCGCCTGCGGGTTGTTCGGTCATGACGTGCATTCTGACAGGGCTCGGCGCACCGGAGCACTACCCTGTGGCGCATGACCTCGCCCAGCACCGCGCTGCTGACCGACCAGTACGAGCTCACCATGGTCCGCGCGGCCCTCGGATCGGGTATGGCTGGCCGCCGCAGCGTCTTCGAGCTGTTCGGCCGCCGCCTCCCGTCAGGCCGCAGGTACGGGGTCGTCGCCGGTGTCGGTCGCGCCCTCGACGCCCTGGAGAGGTTCCGCTTCGGCGACGCCGAGATCGACATGCTCGTGTCCCAGCACGTGGTCGACGACCGTACGGCGCAGTGGCTGAGCACCTACACGTTCTCCGGCGACATCCGCGGCTACGGCGAGGGCGACCTGTACTACCCGGGGTCGCCGCTGCTCACCGTCGAGGGCACGTTCGTGGAGGCCGTCATCCTCGAGACTCTGCTGCTGAGCGTCTACAACTACGACTCCGCGGTGGCCTCTGCCGCGAGCCGGATGACGCTGATGGCCGATGGGCGGCCGTGCATCGAGATGGGGTCGCGACGCGCCAACGAGTACGCGGCAGTGGCGGCGGCACGAGCCGCGTACATCGCAGGCTTCTCGGCGACCAGCAACCTCGAGGCGGGCCGTACGTACGGCGTGCCGACGACGGGCACCGCCGCCCACTCGTTCACGCTGCTGCACGACACCGAGGAGCAGGCGTTCCTAGCCCAGATCGCCGCGCTCGGCGAGGACACCACGCTGCTCGTGGACACGTACGACATCGAGGACGCCGTACGTACGGGGGTGCGCATCACCGAGGGCCGCCTCGGCGCCGTCCGCATCGACTCGGGCGACCTGGTCGCGACGGCCAAGGAGGTACGGGCGCTGCTCGACGACCTCGGCGCCACGAACACCCGCATCATCGTCACCAGCGACCTCGACGAGTGGCAGATCGCGGCCCTCTCGGGCGCGCCGGTCAACGGCTACGGCGTCGGCACCTCCGTCGTCACGGGCTCGGGCGCCCCCACCTGCTCCTTCGTGTACAAGCTGGTCGCACGCGCGAGCAGCGACGACCCGCACGCGCCCCTGGTGTCCGTCGCCAAGAAGTCCGCCCACAAGTCGACGGTCGGAGGCCGCAAGTACGCGCTGCGCCGCCGTGACGCCAAGGGCTTCGCCGAGGCGGAGCTGATCGGCATCGGGGCGGTACCCGAGGGCGACGGCGACGACCGGCAGCTGCTCCGCGACCTCGTCGTCAGCGGAGAGGTCGTCGGCCGGGAGCCGCTCGACGCCGCGCGCGAGCGTCACGCCGCCGGCGTCCACGAGCTGCCCCGCGACGCGTTCAAGATGTCGCGTGGCGAGCCCTGCATCCCCACGTACTTCTTCGATGAGACCGGGCACATCGCCACCAACCCGTACGACAGGAGCTGACATGAGCGGACACGACCCTGACTTCGGCGATCCCGCTGGGAAGCGGGCGCTGATCGTCGTCGACGTCCAGAACGACTTCTGCGAGGGCGGCTCTCTGGCCGTGGCCGGCGGCGCCCAGGTCGCCACCGACATCTCCGCCTACCTCGCCCGCAACCCGGGCTACCACCTCGTCGTGGCCACGCGGGACGCCCACATCGATCCCGGCGCCCACTTCTCCGACACCCCCGACTTCGTCAACTCGTGGCCACGGCACTGCGTCGTGGGCACGCCCGGTCAGGAGCCCCACCCGAACCTGACGTTCCGGGCCTTCGACGGCGTCTTCGACAAGGGCAACGACGAGGCCGCGTACTCGGGCTTCGAGGGCGAGAACAGCGACGGCGTGGGGCTCGACGAGTTCCTCGCCGAGTCGGGCGTCACCGACCTCGACCTGTGCGGCATCGCGACCGACTACTGCGTCAAGGCGACGGCCGAGGACGCGGCGCTGCTGGGGTATGTCACGACGGTGCTCACGGACCTGACGGCCGCTGTCGCCCCGGACCGGCTCCACACGACCTGGGAGG
>JAYUEA010000574.1:0-2786 GCA_043739465.1 Propionibacteriaceae bacterium | reverse complement strand
GCGGTATTGCGGCGGAGGGGTGGGCGAGGACCCGTACGCCGGCGCCTGCGGCGCGGGCGTGGGCGAAGACCCATACGGGTTGGGGCCCTGGGGTCCTTGCGGAACGTTGGGGCCTTGAGGTCCGCCTGGTCCCGGCGGACCGAACTGTCCGGGCCCTTGACCTGGCTGCTGGGTCACGATGACTCCCCCCTCGCGTTGAACTGGCTTCAGCGTGTCTGCGGATCTACTTCCAGACCCAGGTCTTCATGATGGTCGTGACATCGGCGCGCACGCTCGGCTCGCCCTTGGCGGCGTGCGGGTTGTACAGGAGGTACCAGGTCTGCCCTGCCACCACCGCGCACCTCACCCCGTACACGTCGTTGCCGTCGTCCGACCGGTACGCCTTCGCGGTGACGCCTCCCCAGGACTCGTCGGGAAGGGCTTCGACCGTGCCCAGGTCGTACAGCAGGTCGGCGCAGTCGCCAGAGCCGAACGTGCCGTTCTCGTGATCGACCCACAGTCCGCTGTACGTCGCCGACGACAGGGAGATGTCGCCATCGGCGCCGTCGCAGAACCAGTTCGTCGGAACCGTGGCCACGAACGTCGCCGTGGTGATCGTGTCGCCAGCCACGCACTCGGTGACCGGGTCCGTCGCTGACGGCCCGCTCGTCGCCGACTTCGGGGGCGCCGTCGCCTTCGTGGTGCTTCCGGTCTTCGTGGTGGTCGCGGTCGTCGCCGCGGTTCTCGTGGGCCGCGACGGAGTCGGCTGGACCGCGGTGGTGGCGGCGGTGCCGGGGCGGAGCACCACCCAGCCGACCACCACCAGTGCCAGCACGGCGACGCTCGCGCCGACGACGATCAGCAGCCCGGATCGCGACGACTTCCGCGGGGGCGGCGTGTACCCCGCCGGCGCCTGGTACGGGTTTGGCGGGTGCGCACTGTATGCGTTCTGGCCGTACGGGTTCTGCCCTCCATTCTGCCCATAGGGGTTCTGCCCATACGGCGGAGGAGGACCCTGCGGCGGGCTTCCGTACGGCGCGCTGCCGTAGGCGGGAGTCCCATACGCAGGCGCCTGCGGCGCGGGCGTGGGCGTGGGCCCATACGAAGGGGCCGCAGGAGGGGTCCCGAAGGGCCCTGAGGGCGGCATGAACTGCGGCCCCTGAGCACCGGGGGCTCCCAGGCCATCTGCATGGTGGCCCGGCTCGTTCCCGTACGGGTTCGTCACGTTCTCTCCTCGCACTTCGCAGCCAGGCTCATTCTCGCGCCTCGTCGGGCCGGTGTCGCGGGTGCCAGCATGATGGCCGCTGCCCTACGTCCAGGTCCATGACGCGATGACCTCGGCGACTCCGGCCTGAACCTCGTCCATCGTGCCCCAACCGCCCACGAGCACCACGATGACGACGATCAGCCCGACGTTCGAGCGCGGCGCCGGTGGCGGTGGCGGTAGCTGCCACGGGCTGGGGCTGGCTGGCTGGCCCGTAGGGGTGTTGTGCCATGTCGCCCACCTTTCTTGACCGAACCCTAGCGGCACGTAACCTCGATTCGTTGACGCTTGGAGCGCCCCTGGCACGCCCTTCGCGGCGTTGCCGAAGCGCGTCGTACGACCCGGTACGCCTGCGCTCCGGCGCCTTGCGATGCACGCACCAGCACCACGCCAACCGCACACGGATCAAGGCAACGCCCCACCACCCGTCACGCCCGACGATCCGGTCCGGGTCCCGTCCCCCGTGCACGGGGTGAATGATGTGGGGATGGGTGACTACATCGTCGTGTTCGGCCCCGAAGAGCCTGTGCGAACGCTCTCCCTGGCCCACGGAGGCGGCAAGGCCGTGAACCTCGTACGGCTCGCGTCGCGCGGCTTCCCCGTACCCGCGGGTTTCGTCGCGACGACCGCCACCTACGACGCTGTCGTCGCCGCGAACGGCCTCGACGAGGTGGTGACGACCGCGCTGCGGATGGTCCACCCGACCGACCCCGACTCTGTGGAGCGGGCGTCTTCCCTGATCCGCACGGCCTTCGAGGCCGCCACGGTTCCCACCGGGATCGTCGACGCCATCCGTGCAGCCCTGGCAACCCTCGGTGACGAGCCCGTCGCCGTACGCTCGTCGGCCACCGCCGAGGACCTGGCCGACGCGTCGTTCGCGGGCCAGCAGGACACGTACCTGAACATCCTCGGCGCCGACGACGTACTGGAGGCCGTCCTCCGCTGCTGGGGCTCCCTGTGGACCGCGCGCGCGATCAGCTACCGCGTGCGCGCCGGCATCGGTCATGGCGACGTGTCGCTCGCGGTCGTCGTCCAGCGTCAGATCGCCTCGGAGGCCTCAGGCGTCGCGTTCACCGCCGACCCGTTGAGCGGGCGTCGCGATCGCGTGGTCATCGACGCGACCCTCGGGCTCGGCGAGGCGCTCGTGTCGGGCCAGGTCGTCCCCGACCACTTCGTCTGTACGCACAGCGGTCGCGTGCTGGAGGAGACCCACGGCGACAAGGCCCTGGTCACGGTGGCGCTCCCGGGAGGCGGCACCCAGACGCGCGAGCGCTCGGGGCACGCCTGGGCTCTCGACGACGAGCAGGCCGCCGGGGTCGCACGCCTCGCGGTGGCGGTCGAGCAGGAGTACGGGTTCAGCCAGGACATCGAGTGGGCGATCGCGGACGGCACCCTGTGGCTGCTGCAGGCTCGCGCGATCACGTCCCTGTACGAGCTGCCGCAGGACATCAACACCCCCGACGAGCTCGGCATGTGGGGCTCGTTCGGCGCGTTCCAGGGGATGCTCGGGCCGATCACGCCGATCGGCCAGGACGCGATCCTC
>JAYUEA010000573.1:0-2796 GCA_043739465.1 Propionibacteriaceae bacterium | reverse complement strand
CGGGATCGGTGCTGGGCTTCGGCCGCTACGTGGTGCAGGCGGGTGGCGCGGTGTTCGTCGTGCTCGCGTACGGCGACGAGAAGCAGTTCACGCTCATCGGCGCGGCGATCATCGCGGGTCTGGTGCTCGCGTCGTTCGGCACGCCGCTGCTGATGAAGCGGCTCAGCAGCAAGGTGCTCATGATGTCGAGCACCGTGATCGCGGCCGTCCTGTACCTGGCCATGTACGTGGTGGGCTTCACGACCATCTGGGCCGTTCTGGTGTTCATCTTCCTGACCGGCCTGACCCTCGGCGTCTTCGGAGTCGTGCAGACCACGATGATCGCCGACGCCGTCGACGACGTGGAGCGTCGTACGGGCGTGCGCAACGACGGCATCTCGTTCTCGACGCTGACCTTCGTCGCGAAGATCATGAACGCGTTGGCCGTGCTGGTGTTCGGGATCTTCGTCGTGATCGCCGGGTACCAGGCAGGCGTCACCGTCACCCCCCGGATGCGGCAGATCGTCTGGTCCGCGATCACGCTCGTCCCGGCGATCAGCTGCCTGGTCTCCGTGGTCCCGTTCGCGTTCTACCGGCTCAGCCAGGACACGCGGCAGACGAGCAGTATCTGAGAAGTCCCCGCGACCACTTCGTGCCTACGATGACCGCAAGGCATCGGACGCGAGGAGAACACCATGGCAACCAGCACACGGACCGGCAGCGGATTCACGGCGGAGGAGCGCGCCGCGATGAAGGAGCGTGCGAAGGAGCTCAAGGCGGCGCAGAGCAAGGAGGCCGACGTCGCCGCGGTGCTGGAGAAGATCGAGGGCATGGGCGATAGCGATCAGGTGATGGCGACGAAGGTCCACGAGATCGCCAACAACACCGGCCTGGACGCGCGCCTCTGGTACGGCAGCCCGGCGTACTACAAGGACGGCAAGCTCATCTGCTTCTTCCAGGACTCTGGCAAGTTCAAGACCCGCTACGCGACGCTCGGCTTCAGCGACACGGCCGCTCTCGACGAGGACACCATGTGGCCCACGTCGTACGCGCTGACCGAGATCACGCCCGCGGCTGAGAAGCGGATCCGAGACCTCGTGACGCGGGCTGCTGGTTGAGCGTCGCTCGGGCTGGTTGTCTGCAGCGACCTCGAGAGTGTCGCGTGGCCGAAATCCATGGACGCTTGGCGGGCCCCGGGCACGCGCCTCGCGGCGTTGCCGAAGCTCGTCGTACGACCCGGTACGCCTGCGCTCCGGCGCCTTGCGATGCACGCACCCGGACAACGCCAACCGTGAACAGATTTCAGCCACGCGACACTAGAGTGACGCGGGTGCCGACCGAACCTGTGACCGCCCTCCAGGTGCTGCGCGCGATCTTCGGCTATGACGAGTTCCGGGGCGACCAGGAAGCCATCGTGGACCACGTGGTGGCGGGGGGAGACGCGCTGGTCCTCATGCCGACTGGTGGCGGCAAGTCACTGTGCTACCAGATCCCGGCGCTCGTACGACCAGGGGTGGGGGTGGTCATCTCACCGCTGATCGCGCTGATGCACGACCAGGTGACGGCTCTGGACACGCTCGGGGTGCGCGCCGGCTTCCTCAACTCGACGCAGAGCCTCCACGAGCAGCGCGCCATGGAGCGGGCGGCTCTCGACGGCGAGCTGGACCTGCTCTACCTGGCCCCCGAACGGCTCGGGGTCCCGCGCACCCAGGACTTCCTCGACCGGCTGCAGATCTCTGTCTTCGCCATCGACGAGGCCCACTGCGTGTCCCAGTGGGGTCACGACTTCCGGCCCGACTACCTGCGACTCGCGGTGCTGGGGGACCGGTGGCCCGGTGTGCCCAGGATCGCGCTCACCGCGACCGCACCCCCAGCTACCCGCAAGGAGATCATCGAGCGTCTGGGTCTGGGCTCAGCCCGCATCTTCGTGGCGAGCTTCGACAGGCCCAACATCCGCTACCGGATCGAGCCGAAGCAGCAGCCGATCGCCCAGCTCGTCGCGCTGATCCGGGCCGAGCACGACGGTGACTCGGGCATCGTCTACTGCCTGTCACGCGCGTCGGTGGAGAAGACCGCAGCGGCGTTGGTACGAGAGGGCTTCACGGCGCTCCCGTACCACGCGGGTCTTGGATCGGAGGTCCGCTCCGCGAACCAGTCCACGTTCCTGCGCGAGGACGGCGTCGTTATGGTGGCGACCATCGCCTTCGGCATGGGGATCGACAAGCCGGACGTCCGGTTCGTCGCCCACCTCGACCTGCCGCGCAGCATCGAGGGCTACTACCAGGAGACCGGACGCGCGGGACGCGACGGGCTGCCGGCGACCGCCTGGATGGCGTACGGGCTCGCCGACGTCGTGCAGCAACGCCAGCTGATCCAGACGTCTGAGGGCGATGCGCTCCACAAGCGACTGCTGGGGCAGCACCTCGACGCGATGCTCGGGCTGTGCGAGACGATGTCGTGCCGTCGGCGCGTGGTCCTCGACTACTTCGGCGAGCCGGCCGAGCCGTGCGGGAACTGCGACACGTGTCTGTCCCCGCCCGACTCGTACGACGGGACCGTCGCCGCCCAGAAGCTGCTCTCGACGATTGTGCGACTACGTCGGGAACGCAACCAGAGCTTCGGCGCCGGGCAGCTGATCGACATCCTGCTCGGGCGACGTACGGCGAAGGTCGACCAGTGGAACCACCACGGGCTGAGCACGTTCGGCATCGGCACCGCGCTGGCCGAAGCCCAGTGGAGGGCTGTCGTCCGGCAGCTCCTGGCAGGCGGGCTGCTCGCCGTGTCGACCGACCACGGCACGCTCGGCATCACCGACGA
>JAYUEA010000572.1:0-2802 GCA_043739465.1 Propionibacteriaceae bacterium | reverse complement strand
TCGCTTTGGCCAGGATGGTCAGCACGGGCGAGGGCCTCGTTCTTTTGTGACGTCGGTGCCGGGATCGGCGATTGCCATCCTGGCATGCCGGGCCGGACCTGCCCGACCCTGATCACCCGGTTGCCACCTGTTCGCACAGGGCCGGCGTGGTCGTACGTCCGACCACGGCTAGTCTCCCCCCGTGACATCGGACGCGGTCGTGGTGGTGGCAGCAGTCGTCGTGCTCGACGAGGCCGGTCGGGTGCTCACGGTCCGGAAATCCGGCACGACGCGGTTCATGCTGCCTGGCGGCAAGCCCGAGACGAGCGAGGACCTGCGCGAGACTGCTGTACGAGAGCTGGCCGAGGAGGTCGGCCTCCACCTGGACGGCGCCGACCTCGACGACTGGGGCATCCACACCGACATCGCCGCGAACGAGCCGGGGACCATGGTGCGGGCAGGTGTGTACGCGTGGCGCCGCCGCGCACTCGTACCGCTCGCCGCCGCAGCCGAGATCGCCGAGCTCTGCTGGATGGAGATCGGTCGGCCAGAGGGCGAGCTCGCTCCACTGCTCGTCACTCTGCTTCCACGCATCGCCGACTTCGAGAGGGAACTATGAAGGCTGGATGGACCGCATCGGACATGCCGAGCCAAGCCGGCCGTACCTGGCTGATCACGGGTGCGACGCACGGCATCGGGTTGGCAGCTGCCCAGGCGGCGGCCGCCGCGGGCGCGACGCTGGTCCTCGCCGTACGTGACGTGGCGAAGGGGGAAGAGGTCGCCGCCGCGCTTCCCAGCAACGCCTCGGTCGTCGAGCTCGACCTGGCATCCCTGGCGTCGATCCGACGGGCCGCGGAGGCCACTCCCCACGTCGACGTGCTCGTCAACAACGCGGGTCGGGTCGCGACGCGACGGCTGGAGACCGAGGACCACTTCGAGTGCCTGCTCGGTACGAACGCGCTCGGGCCGTTCGCGTACACGAACCTCGTCGCCGACCGCGTACGCGACCGCGTCGTCATCGTCGGCTCCGGCGCGCACAAGAGCGGCACCCTCGACTTCGACGACCCGCACTTCGAGCGGCGGAAGTGGTCGGTAGGGGCCGCTTACGCGCAGTCCAAGCTCGCCGACATGGTCTGGGGGTTCGGGCTCTCACGGCGCCTGGTCGGGCCCGATGTGCAGCTGTGCCATCCCGGATGGGCCGGCACGAACATCAGCAGCGCCACGGGGAACGTACGCCTGGACCGCGTCGTCACGGCCGCGAACGGGCTGCTGGGTCAGTCACCGGCTCAGGGAGCCGCGCCCACGCTGTTCGCTGCGACGCAGGACCTTCCACCGTGCTCGTACGTCGGCCCTGACGGCTGGCGCGAGTTCCGTGGTCACCCGCGGCTCGTCGGCCGTACCGCCGCGGCCTCGGACCCGGCGCTCGCCGACAGGTTCTGGGCCTTCGCCGTCGAAGCGACCGGTACGGACCTGGCCTAGTCCTTCTCGGGATGTTCCCGCAGCAGCGGGGTCGTGTGAGCGGTCTTGTGCGCGGCACGTTCAGCGTCGAGGTACCTGCGGGCCGCTGCCTTGCGTTCTGGGGTGTCGCTGGCCTCGATGTCCTTCAGGAGGTGCTCCTCCAGGGGCGCCCCGGGCTCCTTGCCGGGCTGCGGCATCTTCGGCATGCGGATCACATCGCCAAGGCTACGCGGCGCCACCACGTACATCGGTGACATCGACGACCTCGGCGGACAAAGCCGTCACGAGGGCGTCCGCGTCGACCAGGACATGGGTGTGCGCGCTCCCCGAGCCGAGGGAGATGGTGCGGCCGAGCATCGAGGGGTCGGCGACGACGGGCCACGCGTGGGTCGAGCCGAGCGGGGTGATGGTGCCGCGCACGTAGCCGGTGACGGCCTGCGCCGTGGTCGGGTCCGGCAGGGAGAGCCGCTTCGTCCCGAGGTGGGCGCGGAGCTTCGGCCAGGAGATGGCGCGGTCACCGGGAACGAGCACGAACACGTACGACTCGTCGCTGATTCGCACGACGATCGTCTTCACGATGTCGGCAGGGCTGATGCCGCGTTGCGCGGCGGCTTCCTCGAGGCTGGACACAGGCTCGTGCTCGATGACGCGGTGGGCGACCCCGAGTGAGGTCAGGACTGTCGATGCAGGCGGCTGCGAGGTCACCCGACGAACGTTAGTCGCGCGTGTCGAACGCCCGGGCGAGCCACGACTTCCGCGGGCGTTCGCTCGGGGGGCCCATGGGGTCGATCGCCCAGGCGATGCGGTCGACCTCGACGGTGAGCAGCTCGACCTGGTGGGCCGTGTACGGGGTGCGCGCAGGGACGCGGGCAGGTTCGTCAGGTGCTCCAGCCATCCGACCTTCTCTCCGCCGCGGATCTGGGTCGTCCACGGGGAGCCGTTCCACCAGCGTTCGACGCCGTACGGGTCACCCTCCCGGGCCTGCCAGCAGGCCGTGCCGAGGGCGGGCTCGGGAATGGTGTCGATGTCGACCCACGTCGACTCTGTGCCGCACAAAGGGCAGGGACGCGGATACACGAGGTGGGAGCCGCAGGATCTGCAGGCGATGGGCACCGGCGGTCCGAAAGTAGGTGTGGACCAAGCGACCTGTTCAGTCATTGCACTCTCCCCCAAGGCAGTGCACGCAGCCCCCCGCTGCCGACGATCACGCCCTACGACTGTGGGGGGTCGTGCACAAACGACTACGGGCACACGGACAACAACTCGTAGGTCTATGGGGTCATTCGCGTTGCGGCCATTGAGCAAAGGGAATTGTGGCCGGCACGACATCGCTCTCGTCAGGGTAGGCATTCATGTTGTTCGTCG
>JAYUEA010000571.1:0-2804 GCA_043739465.1 Propionibacteriaceae bacterium | reverse complement strand
GAGGACTTCCGGGCCGACCGTCAGCCCGAGTTCACCCAGCTCGACGTCGAGATGAGCTTCGTCGACCAGGACGACATCATCGAGCTGGGCGAGGCGCTCGTCACCGAGGTCTGGAAGCTCAAGGGCGTCGAGGTGGGCGCGCCGTTCCCGAGGATCACATACGCGGATGCGATGGCCAGGTACGGGTCCGACAAGCCCGACCTTCGCTTCTCGCTCGAGATCGCCGAGGTCACCGACTTCTTCACCGACACGCCGTTCCGCGTGTTCCAGGCGCCGTACGTTGGTGCAGTCGTCATGGCCGGTGGCGGCTCGCAGCCGCGCCGTACGTTCGACGCCTGGCAGGAGTGGGCCAAGCAGCGCGGCTCCAAGGGCCTCGCGTACGTCACGCTCGACGAGTCAGGCGAGCTCGGCGGCCCGGTCGCCAAGAACCTTTCCGAGGCCGAGCGGGCCGGTCTGGCCGCACGTGTCGGCGCGAAGCCGGGGGACTGCGTGTTCTTCGGCGCCGGCGGCAAGGCGCCCTCGCAGTCGCTGCTGGGCGCGGCACGTCTCGAGATCGGCAAGCGCCTCGGTCTGCTCGACGAGAACGCCCACTCGTTTCTCTGGGTCGTCGACGCGCCCCTGTTCAAGCCGGTCAGCGAGGCTGTCGCCGAGGGCGACGTCGCGGTCGGCGGGGGAGCGTGGACCGCGGTCCACCACGCGTTCACCTCACCGAAGCCGGACTGCCTCGACACGTTCGACACGGATCCGGGATCGGCCCTGGCCTATGCGTACGACATCGTCTACAACGGCAACGAGATCGGTGGCGGCTCGATCCGTATCCATCGCCGCGATGTACAGGAACGGGTCTTCAAGGTCATGGGTCTGTCGGCCGAGGAGGCGCAGGAGAAGTTCGGCTTCCTGCTCGACGCCTTCCAGTACGGCGCCCCGCCGCACGGCGGCATCGCCCTCGGCTGGGACCGCGTGGTGGCGCTGCTCGGCGGGTACGAGTCGATCCGCGAGGTCATCGCGTTCCCGAAGTCCGGGGGCGGGTACGACCCGCTCACCGGCGCACCGGCCCCGATCACGGCGCAGCAGCGCAAGGAGGCCGGCGTCGACGGCGTACAGAAGCCGGCGGCTCCCATCCAGTAGAACGCAGAACGGCCCGCGGAGCAGGTGCTCCGCGGGCCGTTCGCATGTCCGGGGCTACTGAGTCAGGGTCACGTCCCCGGCGCCGGTGCGGGCGGTCACGCTCACGTACGGCTCGCCGGGCTCCGGCTCGCCGTGCGACTGGACGCGGCTACGGACCTCGCCGACACCGGTCGTCAGGTCCTGCCAGACGGCCACGCCGCTCGGCACCTGAACCATGACGTCGCCCATGCCGGTCCGGATGTCGGCGCGGCCTGCCGACAACATGACGTTGACGTCGCCCGCGCCCGTGGTGATCCGCAGGGCGCTCGTGGAGTCGAGCACCGTGACATCGCCGGACCCGGAGTTGATGTCCGTGTCCTGGGTGCACTGCTCGACGCGGATGTCGCCGGTACCGGATCGCAGTGTGCCACCGCCGATCGGGCCGGTCGTGAGGTCGCCCGCCCCTGAGTTGAGCGTGACCGACAGCGCCTGCGCCACGGAGGTGTCTCCGCCGCCCGTCCTCGACGTGAGCGAGCCGGCGTTGCCGGTCACCGTGATGTCGCCGGCACCGGTCTCCACGGCAGAGTCCGCACCGCTGGGCAGGTGGATCTCGACGTCAACGCCGACGCCCGCCGAGCCGGCGGAGAAGGACAGCCCGGCGATGTTGATCGCGAAGCCGGGGCCGCCCTCAGGATTGGACAGCGGCGGCACGTTCACCGTCACGGAGGTGCCGGTGACGCGCTCCTCGACGGGCCCGAAGTCGACGGGCTTGCGGCTGCGGAGGCTGATCCGGACCACGCCGGGATCCGCGTCATGGAAGACGACGATGTCGCCCTTGTGGTTGGTGAGTCGGAGCTGGGGGAGTCCGTCGAGGACGTACTCGAGCGTGTGGAGCTGTGTGGTGGTCATCATGGGTGGCCCTCGTGTCTCAGGCCCAGCCGGTGATGCGGCGGGACGAACGGTTGGCGGCATGCTCGGTGCTGGTGGCGCGGCGAAGGGCGTGGATGATCCAGGTATTGAGCGACTGGCCCGCGGACTGGGCGGCGGCTTCGGCACGGCGCTTGACGGCCTCCGGCAGCCGTACGGTCACCCGCGCCGTCCCCTCGTCGTCGCTGTTGTCGGTGGGGATATCGGCTGTCTCGTGGTTCTCGGACGAGACGACGTGCCAGACGGGTTCGCGTCCGACCATGCGGATCGTGACCACCGCGCCCGGGAGCTCGGAGGTGAGCTGAGCAGCAGCGTCGCTGAGGAGCTGGACCATTGCCATGCGGAGGCCAGGCTCGAGGACGGTGACCAGGCGACGAGCCACGTCTCGCGTGGCATCGTCGGCGAGCTGCGTGGCGCGGTCGAGGTCGTACGCCACGGCGGAGAGGTACGAGTTGAGCTGCATGACACCATCATGACATCACCGTGACGTCAGATCAATGCCTGGCGACGCAACAACGGGCAGGTACGCGATGTACCTGCCCGTCGTCGTGGATGCCGAGTGGCTACTCGGCGGGATCAGACCCTGAGGTGGCGGGTGGTGTGGCCAGCAGCCCGTACAGGCCGCGCTTGGTCTCGGCGAGCAGCGCCGTCGCGTGAGAGATGGTGTCCGCATCGGCGGACATCATGGTCGCCTTGAGCGCCATGCCCAGCTCGTGGAACTCGCGCCACAGGGTGCGGACGTCGGCCTGGGGCTCGCCCGAGGCCGTCCA
>JAYUEA010000570.1:0-8453 GCA_043739465.1 Propionibacteriaceae bacterium | reverse complement strand
GCTACCAGCGCACTGAGCGCCGGGCCCAGACGTTCGCGGCCCGGACGATGCGCTGGGGCGGTGTCATCCTGCTGATGCTGCTCCTGTTCCACCTCGGCCAGTTCACCGTCAAGGTGTTCCTCACGGGCTTCAGCAGCACCGCGACGCCGTACGACGCGATCGTCCTGACGTTCCAGCAGTGGTACATGGTGGTCCTCTACGCACTCTTCGTGGGGACCGTGTGCCTGCATGTCCGTCATGGCGTCTGGAGCGCTCTCACGACGCTCGGAGCCAACACCAGCCCGAAGTCCCGCCGTGTCCTCAACATCACCGCGGTGTTCGTCGCCGCGCTGCTGTTCGTCGGCTTCATGGCCATGCCGCTCGCAGTTCTGTTCGGAGGGATCCACCAGTGACCATCACCGCCCCAGCCACGAAGGCCGACGTCGCGGCGGTGGACCCTGCCCTCGCGTTCTACCGCCTCGGCGACGAGATCTCGGACACCAAGGCCCCTGACGTCGACATCGAGAAGATGTGGAAGACCCGACAGTTCCAGGCCAAGCTTGTCAACCCTTCTAACCGGCGCAAGCTCACCGTCATCATCGTCGGTACAGGCCTTGCGGGCAGCGCTGCGGCAGCGACCCTGGGTGAGGCCGGCTACAACGTCCTCAACTTCTGCTACCAGGACAGCCCGCGCCGCGCGCACTCCATCGCCGCGCAGGGTGGCATCAACGCTGCGAAGAACTACCGCAACGACAACGACTCGGTGCAGCGGCTGTTCTACGACACGGTCAAGGGCGGCGACTACCGCGCCCGCGAGACCAACGTGTACCGGCTGGCCGAGGTCAGCGCGAACATCATCGACCAGTGCGTCGCACAGGGCGTCCCGTTCGCCCGTGAGTACGGAGGCCTGCTCGACACCCGATCGTTCGGTGGCGTCCAGGTGCAGCGTACGTTCTACGCACGTGGCCAGACCGGTCAGCAGCTGCTGATCGGCGCCTACCAGTCGCTGGAGCGTCAGGTCGCGGCCGGCACCGTCAAGATGTACGCCCGCCACGAGATGGTCGAGCTCATCATCGCCGACGGCAAGGCGCGCGGCATCGTGACCCGCAACATGGTCACCGGCGCGGTCGAGTCCTGGTTCGCTGACGCGGTCGTACTCGCCACCGGCGGCTACGGCAACGTCTTCTTCCTGTCGACGAACGCCATGGGCTGCAACGTCATGGCGTCGTGGCGCGCGCACCGCAAGGGCGCGTACTTCGGCAACCCCTGCTACACGCAGATCCACCCGACCTGCATCCCGGTCCACGGTGAGACTCAGTCGAAGCTGACGCTGATGAGCGAGTCGCTGCGCAACGACGGTCGTATCTGGGTGCCGAAGAAGGCCGAGGACTGCACGAAGGACCCGCGCCAGATCCCCGAGGAGGACCGCGACTACTACTTGGAGCGGATCTACCCGGCGTTCGGCAACCTGGTCCCGCGCGACATCGCGTCGCGTCAGGCGAAGAACATGTGCGACGAGGGTCGCGGTGTCGGCCCGGCCGTCGCCGAGACCGACGCGCACGGCAACCCCCGCGAGGTACGCCGCGGCGTCTACCTCGACTTCTCGGACGCCATCGGCCGGCTGGGTCAGCCTGCCGTTGAGGGCCGCTACGGGAACCTCTTCGACATGTACCTGCAGATCACGGGCGAGAACCCGTACGAGCTGCCGATGCGTATCTACCCGGCCGTCCACTACACGATGGGCGGGCTGTGGGTCGACTACGACCTCCAGAGCTCGATCCCCGGCCTGTACGTGACCGGCGAGGCGAACTTCTCCGATCACGGCGCGAACCGACTGGGCGCCTCGGCGCTCATGCAGGGACTCGCCGACGGCTACTTCGTGCTGCCGAACACGATCAACGACTACCTCGCTGCGGGACCCTTCGCAAAGGTCGACGGAACTCATCCGGCGGCCGTCGAGGCGCTCGATGCGGCGAAGGCACGCATCGAGAAGCTCCTCAGCATCCAGGGCAACCGCTCGGTCGACTCGTTCCACAAGGAGCTCGGGGCGATCATGTGGGAGTACTGCGGCATGTACCGCACCGCCGAGGGCCTGCAGACCGCGATCGATCGCATCCGCAAGCTCAAGGAGGAGTTCTGGACGAACGTCCGGGTCACCGGCGTCGCCGAGGACTTCAACCAGGCGCTCGAGCGCGCAGGCCGTGTCGCCGACTTCATCGAGCTCGGTGAGCTCATGTGCATCGACGCGCTGCACCGCCGCGAGTCCTGCGGTGGCCACTTCCGCGCGGAGAGCCAGACGGAAGAGGGCGAGGCGCTGCGTCACGACGACGAGTTCGCCTACGTCGCTGCCTGGGAGTACGGGGGCGAGAACGGCCCGGTACTTCACAAGGAGCCCTTGGAGTACAAGTTCATCGAGCTGAAGCAGCGGAGCTACAAGTGAAGATCACACTCAACATCTGGCGTCAGGCCAACACGAAGGCGAAGGGCAGTCTCGAGCGTTACCACCTGACCGACGTCTCCGAGGACATGAGCTTCCTGGAGACGCTGGACATGCTCAACGAGCAGCTCACGGCCGAGAACAAGGAGCCGGTGGCGTTCGACCACGACTGTCGCGAGGGCATCTGCGGCATGTGTGGCGTCGTCATCAACGGGTCCGCCCACGGTCGGTACAGCTCTGCGGTGCCGACCACCACCTGCCAGCTCCACATGAGGAGCTTCGTGGATGGGGCAGAGATCACGGTCGAGCCGTGGCGCGCCGGTGGCTTCCCGATCATCAAGGACCTGGTCGTCGACCGTTCCGCATTCGACCGGATCATCCAGGCGGGCGGCTTCATCAGCGCCAACACGGGTTCGGCGCCTGAGGCCCACTCGGTGCCTGCGCCGAAGTTCGAGTCGGACATCGCGTTCGACAACGCGGTCTGCATCGGCTGCGGCGCATGCGTCGCATCCTGCCCCAACGGGTCGGCGATGCTGTTCACGGCGGCCAAGATCACGCATCTCGCGATGCTGCCGCAGGGCCAGCCTGAGCGATACTCGCGCGTCAAGAGCATGATCGCCCAGCACGACGCCGAAGGCTTCGGCGGGTGCACGAACATCGGTGAGTGCGCCTCCGTCTGCCCCAAGCAGATACCGCTCGAGTCCATCGCCCAGCTGAACCGCGACCTCATGAAGTCGCTGTTCCGCCGCGAAGGCAAGTAGCACTTTTCAAGCCCGTCGTCATGGGCCCTCCGATTCGTCCGAAGCGGAGGGCCTGTGGCAGACTTGGGCGCTGTTGTCCGGGTTCCGCGGTTACCTGCCACAGGGGGATCGTCCGTGTCCGGCTCGAAACCACTGAGGTGTCCTGTGGCACCAGGCGAGGAACACTCATGAGCGACGTCATCAAGGCTCTCGATGCCCAGGCACTGCGCGACGACATCCCCGACTTCCGTCCAGGTGACACGGTCCGCGTCCACGTGAAGGTCGTCGAAGGTACCCGGTCCCGTATCCAGGTCTTCACCGGCCCCGTGATCTCCCGCACCGGCGGTGGCATTCAGGAAGCCTTCACCGTGCGCAAGGTGAGCTTCGGCGTGGGTGTCGAGCGCACCTTCCCGCTGCACTCCCCGATCATCGACAAGATCGAGGTCGAGCGCCGCGGCGACGTGCGTCGCGCGAAGCTGTACTACCTCCGCAACCTCCGCGGCAAGAAGGCCAAGATCAAGGAGAAGCGGGACTTCTGACGGTTCAGGGAAGACCGATTGTGGAAGAGTCCCAGAAGGTCGAGGAGTCTTCGAGCAGGTCCGCGCGGGTCGCCGCGAAGTCCGCGTCCCGCAAGGACACTCGGAGCCTGCTGGGCCGCGTTCTTGACGGCGTACGCGAGTTCGTCATCATCGTCGTCGTCGCCCTGCTCGTGGCGACCCTCCTGAAGACGTTCGTGGCGCAGATGTTCATCATCCCGTCGCAGTCGATGGAGGACACGCTCGAGATCAACGACCGTGTCGTCGCCATGAAGATCACGAAGTACGAGCGCGGCGACATCATCGTCTTCGAGGACAAGATGGGCTGGTTGCCGGCTGCCGCCCCGCCTAGCCAGGTGCAGAAGGTGCTCGAGTTCGTGGGCGTCCTGCCGGCGTCGGGCGACCAGTACCTCGTCAAGCGGCTCATCGGCCTGCCGGGGGACCACGTGGTGTGCTGCTCCGCCACAGGCAAGATCATGGTCAACGGGGTGCCGCTCGACGAGTCGTCGTACCTGTATCCGAACGCCGACGGCACCACGGTCAAGCCGTCCGAGGTGGCTTTTGACATCGTCGTACCCGCTGGGCGGGTGTTCGTCATGGGCGACCACCGGAACCGGAGCGCAGACAGCAGGTACCACCTGTGCGATACCAGGCTGGGCACCAAGGGGCTGGCGGCGTTCCCCGCGATCACGTCCATCCAGGGACCTGTACGTGCGACGGGATACCCGTTCGCTCGAGCGAGAACCTTCGCGGTCCCGGAGACGTTCAAGAACGTCCCTGCGGCCATCTCCGACCCAACCTCGTCGCCGCAGATCACTGTGGCGAACTGCTGAGACCATGGCTGTGCTCGTACGGTCCGGCGGTGGCCTGTACGCCTACGAACGCGCGCTCGCTCGCGCGGGGCTGACGCCTGTCGCCGGGGCTGATGAGGCCGGGCGTGGAGCCTGTGCAGGACCCCTTGTGGCCGCCGCGACGATCCTGTCGGACCGCAAGTCGCGTCAGATCTCCGGCCTTCGAGACTCCAAGCTGTTGACGCAAAGAGCACGGGACCGGCTCTACGAGGAGATCCTCGAGAAGGCGGTGGCGGTGGCGTGGGTCGAGGTGTCGTCGACGGAGTGCGACGCGCTCGGCATGCACGTCGCCGACATCACGGCGTTGCGCCGAGCGGTGCTGCGGCTCGAGACGGCCCCCGCGTTCGTGATCACCGACGGCTTCCCGGTCGACGGGCTCGGTACGGCCGGGCTGGCGATGTGGAAGGGCGACCAGGTGGCTGCCTGCATCGCGGCGGCGTCGATCATCGCGAAGGTGACCAGGGACCGGATCATGGCGTCGTACGAGGCGGACTACCCGGGATACGAGTTCGCGGTCCACAAGGGCTACTGCACGCCGCTCCACCAGTCGCGGCTCGACACTCTCGGGCCGTGCGACATCCACAGGATGAGGTTCGAGAACGTGAGGCGAGCGGCTAGGGTGGAGCAACCATGAGCGCGGAAGACCTGGAGCAGTACGAGAGCGAGCTCGAGCTGGCTCTCTACCGGGAGTACAAAGATGTCGTCGGCATCTTCACGTACGCCGTCGAGACGGAGCGCCGGTTCTACCTGTGCAACGCCGTCGACCTGAAGGTGCGGACCGAGGGCGGGGACGTTTACTACGAGGTCTCCATGGGCGACGCGTGGGTCTGGGACATGTACAGGCCGGCCCGGTTCGTGAAGTCGGCGAAGGTGCTGACGTTCCGCGACGTGTCGATCGAGGAGATCGCCCACTCCGAGCTCCAGGTGCCCGACAGCAAGTAGTTCCGTGGGCTGTGGAGAACTCCAGCCAGCCGTTGTCCACAGGTTCACTGTTCGCTGACGGATCCGTGTCGCCGTGCCCACTGTCGTGGGTGGAGGTGGCTCATGGATCGACGACGGGATACCGGGGCGCAGGGCGAGCAGATCGCAGCGACGCACCTGACGACGCTCGGCTGGACGGTGATCGACCGGAACTGGCGGTCGGGGCGCCTGGGCGAGATCGACGTGGTCGCGCTCCAGCCGGGGCCGGGGCGGCTCGGCACCCTTGTGTTCTGTGAGGTGAAGACCCGGCGGGGGTTGGGATACGGAGACCCGCTCGAGGCGATCACCTACGCGAAGTTGGGCCGCCTGCAGGCCCTGGCCGTCCAGTGGCTGGCGTCGCACGACGTGCGGTGCGACCGGGTACGGATCGACGCCATCGGCATCTTGCTGTCACCCGACGCGGCACCTGTTCTGGACCATCGGCGCGGGGTGACGTCGTGATCGTCGGCAAGGCGCGGTCGGTCGCGCTGATCGGGCTCAAGGGAACCGTCATCGAGATCGAGGTGGCGATCGGCGGGGGATTGCCTCGTACGGTGCTGCTGGGGCTTCCCGACACCTCTCTCAACGAGTCCCGAGAACGCTGCAAGGCCGGTGTCGCGAGTTCAGGGCTGCAGTGGCCGAACCAGCTGGTGACCATCAACCTCTCGCCGGCGATGATTCCCAAGACAGGCTCCCACTACGACCTCGGTATCACGGCGGCGGTGCTGGCAGCAGCCGGGGTGGTGCCGCTCGAGTTGCTCGAGGACACGGTCCTGCTTGGCGAGATCGGGCTCGACGGCCGGGTGCGGCCCTGCCGAGGGATCCTGCCCGCCTTGCTCTCGGCGGTGCACGCCGGCTACGAGCGTGCCGTGGTGCCGGCGGAGCAGGTGTCCGAGGCGCGGCTGGTCGAGGGGATCACGATCTGGGGAGTCAGTCGCCTCACCGAGCTGGTCGACCTGCTGAGGGGGAACCCGATCCTGGACCCTCCGGTGACCGAGCTGCCTCCTGTTGAGCAGAAGGACCTGCCCGACCTGCGGGACGTCGTGGGGCACGCGGAGGCACGCTGGGTCCTCGAGGTAGCTGCAGCGGGTCGCCACCATGTGTTCCTGCATGGAGCGCCGGGAGTCGGCAAGACCATGCTCGCGGAGCGGCTGCCGTCGATCCTGCCCGACCTCACGCCGCCGCAGTCGCTGGAGGTGACGGCGATCCACTCCCTGGCGGGGGCAGATGTCGGGCAAGGGCTCATCCGGCGACCTCCGTACATGGCGCCCCACCACACGGCGTCCATGGTGTCCCTCGTGGGCGGTGGCCCGCGGGCGAGCCAGCCGGGGTCGCTGTCGTTAGCTCACTTCGGTGTCTTGTTCTTGGACGAGGCTCCAGAGTTCCCACCGAGCCTCATCGAGGCCCTGCGGACGCCTCTCGAGGCCGGGTCGATTCACATCGGGCGGTCGGGGGCCCAAGTGCGCTACCCGGCCCGGTTCCAGCTGATGCTCGCAGCGAACCCGTGCCCGTGCGGAGGGCACGGGGTCGCTTCCCGCCAGTGCCTGTGTCGGCCGGACCAGGTGAGGCGCTACCAGGCGCGGGTGTCCGGACCGATCCTGGACCGGATCGACCTGCACCATCACGTGCGGCCGCTGACGCGCTCGATCCTGGCCGTCCAGCCGCCAGGGGAGTCTTCTGACGAGGTGAAGGCCCGCGTGGCGGAGGCGCGTGATCGCCAGGCCTATCGGCTGGCGGGCACGCGATGGGTTACGAACGGGGAGGTCAGCGGGTCTTGGCTTCGCAAGCAGCTGCCGCTTCCGGACGGGCTGACTCCGGTGGACGACGCCGTACGGCAGGGGCGTCTGTCGTCGCGTGGCGTCGACAAGGTGCTGCGGCTGAGCTGGACGCTGGCCGATCTGGCGGGCACTGACAAGCCGACGCCGTCGCATGTGCGGACAGCGCTGGCGATGCGCCGGGGCGAGGATCTGGGGGCCGTGGCATGAGCGACGACGAGACCCTGGCAAGAATGGCGCTGGCGTGCGCTCTGGAGGCTGGGCAGGAGCGCTGGAGCACCGTGGTCGAGCGGGACGGTGCGGAGGTGTTCTGGAGGCGGCTGCTGACCGAGGACAGCCCGGCCGGGGTACGGGCGCGGCGTCTCGATGTCGATGCCGTCGCGCGGGAGACGGCGTTGCGGGGGTTCCGGTTCGTGCATCCGGGCTCGGCCGAGTGGCTGGATGGGCTCGATGATCTCGGCAGGGCCGGGGGAGTGGGCGACATCCAGGGTGGGCAGCCGCTGGGGCTGTGGATTGCAGGTGGGATGCGGCTGAACGAGATCGGTGCGTCCGGCATCGCCGTCGTGGGTGCGAGGGCTGCGACGGCCTACGGAGAGACTGTGGCGTCGGAGCTGGCGGCCGGGTTGGCCGAGGCCGGGACGGTGGTGGTGTCCGGTGGGGCGTACGGGATCGACGCGGCGGCGCATCGGGGTGCGTTGGCGGTGGACGGCGCGACGGTGGCGGTGATGGCGTGCGGGCTGAACGAGCTGTACCCGCGGAGCAACGAGGCGTTGCTGCGCCGGATCCGTACCGAGCACCTGGTGGTGAGCGAGTACCCGCCGGGCATGGCGCCGCTGCGCCACCGGTTCCTGACGCGGAACCGGCTGATCGCCGCCATGACGGCGGCCACGGTCATCGTTGAGGCCGCTGCTCGTAGCGGCGCCAGGAACACGGTGGCGTGGGCACAGGCGCTGGGACGACCGGTCTTCGCCGTGCCAGGTCCTGTGACGTCGGCGCTGTCCGTGACACCACACCGGCTGATCCGGGACGCGCAGGCGGCACTGGTGACGTCGGCGGAGGACGTGCTGGCCGATCTGGCGCCGCTCGGGGTGCTGCAGCCGCCGTTGATCGATCCGGAGTGCCGGCCCACCGACGACCTGGACCCGACCGAGCTCACTGTGCGGGAGGCGTTCCCG
>JAYUEA010000569.1:0-2824 GCA_043739465.1 Propionibacteriaceae bacterium | reverse complement strand
TCACGAGCTTCCCGTTGACCCGCGCACCCACGCAGCGGTGACCGACCTCGGTGTGGACCGCGTAGGCGAAGTCGACCGGCGTCGAGCCCTCGGGCAGTGCCTGGATGTCGCCGCGCGGCGTGAAGACGAAGACCTCGTTACTCGTCAGGTCGAAGGTCAGCGTGTCGAGGAACTCGCGGGGATCCTCGGTCTCCTTCTGCCACTTCGACAGCTCATGGACCCAGGACAGCTCAGTCTCGTTGCTCGAGCGGGAGTCACCCTTGGGACGCTCCTTGTACTTCCAGTGCGCGGCGACACCGTACTCAGCCCTGCGGTGCATGTCCTTGGAGCGAATCTGGAACTCGATCGGACGCCCGCCGGGGCCCATCACCGTCGTGTGGAGCGACTGGTACATGTTGTACTTCGGCAGCGAGATGTAGTCCTTCACGCGGCCGGGCACCGGGTGCCAGCGCACGTGGATGACGCCCATCGCCGAGTAGCAGTCGGCCGGGTCGTCGACGATGATCCGCAGGCCCAGCAGGTCGTAGATGTCGCCGAACTCGCGGCCCCGTACGACCATCTTCTGGTAGATCGAGTAGTAGTGCTTCGGCCGTCCGTATACGGTGGCCGGGATCTTCGCCGCGGCCAGGTCCGCCTTGATCTGGTCGATGACGTCGGCCAGGTAGCGCTCGCGGCGGGGTTGGTTCTCCGCGACGAGGTGGACGATCTCGTCGTACACCTTCGGCTGCATCGTCGAGAACGCGAGGTCCTCGAGCTCCCACTTGATCGTGTTCATGCCCAGCCGGTGCGCCAGCGGGGCGTAGATGTCGAGGGTCTCCTTGGCGATCCGGTTCTGCTTGTCGGGTCGCAGGGAGCCCAGGGTGCGCATGTTGTGGAGACGGTCGGCGAGCTTGATGACGAGCACCCGGATGTCGCGGCTCATGGCGACGACCATCTTGCGGATCGACTCGGCCTGCGTGTTCTCGCCGAACTGGACCTTGTCCAGCTTGGTGACGCCGTCGACCATCGCCGCGATCTCCGGGCCGAAGTCAGCGGTCAGCTGGTCCATCGTGTACGTGGTGTCCTCGACCGTGTCGTGCAGCAGAGCGGCGCACAGCGTGGGCTCCGTCATACCGAGCTCGGCGAGGATCGTCGTCACCGCGAGCGGGTGCGTGATGTACGCATCGCCCGACTTGCGGGTCTGCCCCTGGTGGTGGAGTTCCGCGGTGCGGTACGCACTCTCGAGGAGCGCGAGGTCGGCCTTGGGGTGGTTCTGCTTGACGACGTTGAACAGCGGTTCCAGCACGGCGTGCTGGGGGGCACGCGGCGCAGTCCAGCGCGCGAGCCTCTGGCGCATCCGCAGACGCGGCTGCTCGGGTCCTGTGGCGGTGCGCGGAAGTGGCGGAGGCAGCGCAACGAGGCCCGTCGCCTCCGTGGTGTCCGAGACGACGTCGGGTGACGCGGTGCTCTGCTCCGTCACGTGCCTCCCAGCCAAGGTGTTAGTGGTCCAGTCTAGGCTGGCGGACCCAAGGCGCGGGAGGTTCAGACGGTGATCAGCGCGCCGACGCTGGAGATTCCCACCTTGGAGAGGTTCTCACGGCCCCCGAGGAAGCCGAGCTCCATGACGACAAGGACGTGTACGAGGTCGGCGCCGAGCTGCTGAACGAGCCGCGAGGTGGCGCCGATGGTGCCGCCGGTGGCGAGCACGTCGTCGATCACGAGTACCCGAGCGTGCGGCGCGATGGCGTCCTGGTGGACCGTGAGCGTGTCGGACCCGTACTCGAGCGCGAAGGACTCGCTGAAGACGTCCATGGGCAGCTTGCCGGGTTTCCGGACCGGGACGAAGCCGACGCCGAGTGCCAGGGCGACGGGTGCGGCGAACACGAAGCCGCGCGCCTCCATGCCGACGACGACGTCTATGTCACGCGGTGCCGCCTCGACCAACGCGTCGACGGCCGCCTGGTAGCCCTCGTGGTTGCCGAGCAGCGGGGTGATGTCCTTGTAGACGACGCCCGGCTTCGGGAAGTCGGGGACATCTCGGATCAACGATGCGACGAGCGCGATCCGCTCGGCCTGTGTCTGCGGGGCCATGAAATGCTCCTACCGTTTGCGGCGGGTCCGTGTCTGCTTGCTCGACTGGTTGCGTGTGGTCGTGGTGGCCACCGGTGCGACCTCGTCGGACGCCGGGGACTCGGTCTCCTCGACGCCCGCGGGCACGTCCGCCGCGACGACGGCGTCGCCCTCGATCGTCTCGGGTTCGAGGATCTGGTCGACCTTCACGGCCGGCTTCGGTGCAGCCACCGTCGTGATCGTGATCGCGTTCTCCTCCCGGGCGGCCGAGGGTGCGGTCGTTGCGGCGGGGACGTCGACGGTCGTGGCCTTGAACGACGCACGCTGCTCTGCCGCACGTCGACGCCTCTCGACGCGCTCACGGTGGGCTGTCATCTCGGGCTCGCGCTCACGCAGCTGCGCAAGGAGCGGGGTCGCGATGAAGATCGACGAGTAGGCGCCGGCGATCATGCCGACGAACAGCGCCAGGCCGAGGTCCTCCAGAGGGCCCGACCCCAGCACGAAGACGCCGGCGAACAGGATCGCGGCCACCGGCAGCACGCCGATGACCGTGGTGTTCAGTGAGCGGACCAGCACCTGGTTCACCGCGTGGTTCGCGGCTTCGGTGTAGGTCACCTTGTTCGTCTCCATGGCGGCCACGTTCTCGCGGACCTTGTCGAACACGACGACCGTGTCATACAGCGAGTAGCCGAGGATGGTGAGCACGCCGATCATCGTCGCGGGCGTCACCGTGAACCCGACCAGCGCGTACACGCCGATCGTGATGATGAGGTCG
>JAYUEA010000568.1:0-2846 GCA_043739465.1 Propionibacteriaceae bacterium | reverse complement strand
AGGACCTCTCGGCCATCTGCGCCGCCCGCTGACTGCAGGTGCGGAAGCGACTCCTCCAGGTCTGGAGAGAGCCGGCTTTGGCCGAGGGAGCCGCGCTGGAGTTCGCCCGCACAACCCTTTGGTCACGACTTCGCGTCACTGGGGTTGTGCGGACGCCCAAAGGGTTGTGCGCGTCGTGCGGGTCAGGCCAGCATGTCCCGCAGCAACGGGGCGACTTTGGTCCCGAACAGCTCGATGCTGCTCGTGATGAGCTCGTGGGACAGGGGACCGGTGCTCACCTTCATCGAGAACCGCGAGGCGTCGAGCGCCTTCACGCCCGCCGCGATCTTGCGGGCGACGGTCTCCGGCGAACCGACCGCCATCGAGCCGTGCTCGAGCTCGTAGGAGAACGACTCCCGGGTGGGACGTCGCCATCCGCGCTCGCGACCGATCCGACTCATCGACGTCACGTACGGCTGGTAGTACTGCTCGATCGCCGCCTCGTCCGTCGCCGCGACGTGGCCGAAGCTGTGGAACCCTACGCGCGCCGGCGGCTGTCCCAGCTGCTCCAGCGCGCGGCGGTGCAGCTCGGCGAACGGGGCGAACCGGTCCGCCGGTCCGCCGATGATCGCGAGCATGAGGTCGAGGCCGTGGCGCGCGGCGCGGATGACCGACTCCGGGCTGCCACCCACCGCGACCCAGGTCTGCAGCGGGGCCTTCTCGACGGGCGGGAACACCTCGACACCACCCAACGACTGGGTCAGTGTGCCGTCCCAGGCCACCGGACCTTGCCTGCGGAGCGCGACGAACATCGCAAGCTTCTCCTCGAAGAGCTCCTGGTAGTCGGAGATCGCGAAGCCGAACAGCGGGAACGACTCGGTGAAGGATCCTCGCCCCACGATGATCTCCGCGCGACCGTTCGAGAGCGCGTCGAGCGTCGAGAACCGCTCGAACACCCGGACGGGGTCGTCCGAGCTCAGGACGGTGACGGCGCTCGTGAGCCGCAACCGCTCCGTACGGGTGGCGATGCCGGCCAGGACCATCTCGGGGGACGACACGGCGAAGTCGTCGCGGTGGTGCTCGCCGATGCCGAACACATCCAGACCGGACTGCTCGGCCGCCACCGCCTCGTCGACGAGGTTGCGAATGACCTGCGCATGAGACAGCGGTGTGCCGTCGGCGTCCTGGGTCACGTCCCCGAACGTGTCGATGCCGAGTTCCAGCTCCATGGCGCCTCCGTCAGTGAACGGTCAACAACTTTCCAACTGAACGTGGGCATCGTACGTTGTGGGAGTCAGGTTGCGGCTGAAGGGAAGTTCGGTGGCTGCTCGCCTCGGCATCCTGGGCGCCGGCAAGCTGGGAACTGCCGTGGCCAGGCTCGCCGTGAACGCCGGACATCCGGTCGCCATCGCGGACGCGAGGCGCGACACGATGATCGACCTCATCGTCTCCACGGTCGCGCCCGGAGCCACACTGACCGATGCCGCTGAGGTGCTGGCCACCTCGGACATGGTGCTGCTGGCGATCCCGTACTCGCGGTTGTCCGACCTCGATCTCGACAGGCTGTCGCGGCTGGTGGTGATTGATGCCACCAACCCCTGGCGCGAGACCGATGGGCAGGACCCGCCGCCGTCCCCCCTGCGGAACCATCCCGGGATACGCCTCGTACGGTCGCTGAACCACCTCGCCTACGAGGACTTGGGAGCGTACGCAGCGCCCTCGGGGACTCCGTTCCGTACGGCCGTCGCGGTCGCCTCTGACGACGCCACCGCGAGGTCGCAGGTTGCAGCCCTGGTCGACGACCTGGGGTTCGACCCCGTGGAGATGGAAGGAGGGAACGCGTGGCTGTTGGACTCGACGGGCCCGTTCTTCGGTCGCCGACTGTCCAGCGCCGAGATGAGCGCCATCGCCTCCGCGTCCCGCAGAGCCAACCGGCTCACCTGGTGAACACGCCGGTCAGGCGGAGACTGACTCCTCGGACAGCACGCGGGGACGCGCGCAGCCGGCCATCGTCGCCGCGACGATCGACTCGATCGCGAAGGCGGTCGCATCGGGGAGGTCGACGGCGTCCTTGTCGAGCAGCCACTGGAGCTGGATGCCGTCCATGAGCCCGACGACCGCAACGGCAGCGTGACGGCGCAGGTCCTCGTCCAGGTCGGGGCCGCACACGACGCTGAACGCATCCTCTATGTACTGCCTCAGCGCCGTGAACCGCTCCTGGACGAAGCCGCGGGCCGGGTGGTTCTCGGTCACGGACTCGGCCGTGATCGCCGCGTAGGTCTGCACGAGACCTTCGCGTTGGGTGTTCACGAGCGCGGTCTTGCAGAGGTGACGGAACAACTCAATGCCCTCAGGGACCTTGCCTCCTTCCAGCGGTACCAGGTCCTCGGCGTCCCGGTACTCGAGCACGGCGATG
The DNA here is from genome assembly GCA_043739465.1 of Propionibacteriaceae bacterium. GTDB lineage: Bacteria > Actinomycetota > Actinomycetes > Propionibacteriales > Propionibacteriaceae > Fen-668. Next base: position 451 of record JAYUEA010000568.1, on the reverse strand, counting down.
AGGAGCGCTTCCTTGGAGCCGAAGTGATGGAGCACGCCTGCATGGGTCATGCCCACCTGCTCGGCGATCTCGATCAAGGAGCCCTTCTGGTAGCCCTTGGTGCCGAACGTGCGCGCGGCGGCTCTCACGATCTCCTGGCGTCGTTCCGGCGTGGTCTTTCGGGACCCGCGCGGCTTGCGCATCGGCGCGCTGCCCTGCTCCATGGTCGGCACCTTACTGTTCGGGGGTGGCCCTACGAGACGTTCTGTGGATCGTTCAAGATCTGGCAGGGAGAGGGGGTCCATCATCGTGTCGCCACGGCAGGGCTCGGCGAGCGCAAACCTGCAGAAGCCCGGCAACCGATGACATGGGGTACGAGCTCGATCGGGGGCACACGTCGAACCCAGTGCGCAGCGCCCTCCGCAGGCGTCCGCACAGTCGCCGAAGCGCCACCGCATGGGTCAACCCGGCG
>JAYUEA010000567.1:0-2849 GCA_043739465.1 Propionibacteriaceae bacterium | reverse complement strand
GGGTACGCGGCCCGCGCCGCGCGCATGTGCCCCGGCATGTCGATCTCGGGGACGATCGTGACGCCCTTGCCCCGTGCGTACGACACCAGGTCCCGCAGCTCCGCCTGCGTGTAGAAGCCGCCGTGCTGCACCTCGTCGTACGCGTTCAGGTCGTTCTCCGGGTGCAGCGCGTCGTTGCCGTAGTTGCCCGGCCGCCCGACCACGGTCGCGTCACGCCACGCGCCGACCGCGGTCAGCCGCGGCCAGGTCCTCGACTCGAACCGCCACCCCTGGTCGTCGGTGAGGTGGAGGTGCAGCACGTTCAGGCGCAGCAGCGCCATCGCGTCGACCATCCGCCGCACCTCGCCGATCGGCAGGAAGTGCCTGGCCACGTCGAGCATGACGCCGCGCCAGGGCAGGGCGGGGACAGATCCCATCGCCTCGCTCACGGGATCAGGACGACCTTGCCGGTGGTGCCGCGGCCCTCGAGCGCGCGGTGTGCGGCGGCGGCGTCAGCGAGCGCGAACCGGGCGCCGATCCGTACGTCCAGGGTCCCAGCCTGTACGGCCTCGAACAGCTCGTGTGCACGCCGGCGGAGCTCCTCGGTGGTGGCGGTGTAGTAGTTCAGGGTCGGTCGGGTAAGGAACAGCGAGCCGCCGGAGTTGAGCCGCTGGATGTCGAACGGCGGCACCTGCCCCGAAGATCCACCGAAGAGCACCATCATCCCGAGCGGCCTGAGGCTGGCCAGCGACGCGTCGAACGTGGTCCTACCGACCCCGTCGTAGACCACCGCGACGCCTTTGCCGGCGGTTGCGTCCTTGACGAGCGTCGGCAGCTCGGCGGTCAGGTCGCCGAGCCGGTCGTAGCGGATGACGACGTCCGCGCCGGCTTCCCGGGCGAGGCCCTCCTTCTCCGCGGTGGAGACGGTGGCGATGACCCGCCCGCCGCGCGCGACGACGAGCTGGGTGAGCAGCAGGCCGACACCACCCGCGGCCGCGTGGACGAGCACGTCGTCGCCGGGCTGCACGGGATAGGTGGAGGTCGCCAGGTAGTGCGCCGTCATGCCCTGCAGCGGGATGGCGGCGGCGACGTCGAAGTCGACGCCGTCAGGAACGGGCAGCAGGCGATCGGCGGAGACGAGGACGAGCTCCGCGTACGAGTTCGGCGCGTCCGACCATGCGACGCGGTCGCCGATGCCGAAGCCGGTCACACCCTCGCCCAGCGCCGCGACCGTGCCGGAGCCTTCGCTGCCGACCACGTGCGGGAAAGGCATGGGGTAGACGCCACCACGCCTGTACGTGTCGATGAAGTTGAGGCCGGCAGCAGCGAGCCGTACAAGCACCTGGCCAGGCCCGGGCACCGGATCCGGTAGCTCGACAAGCTCAAGGACATCTGGACCGCCCGCCTCACGGGCCTGGATTGCGCGCATGGTGCGACTGTACGACGCGACGCCGACAGTCGAAGCCGGAGCCCCGTGCCTGACGATCCCTGAGCCTGCCGAAGGATCCCTGAGCCTGTCGAAGGGCCCTCAGCGCAGCTCGTCAGCGACCCGCCGCAACGGCGCGAGGAACCGCTGCTGCGCCGCAGCGACAACGGGCCGAGAATCGTGGGCGTGGCGATCAGTCAGGCGACGAACGCAGCGCTGGAGCTCGCGCGCCGTCACGCGGTCGAGGAGCTGAAGCCGCTCCAGTGACTCGGCGAGACGCTGCAGCGCGCGCTCAAGTGAGAGGACGTGACGCGATGAGCGAGGACATGTACAGCCGCCGCATCCTCGACAACATCCCGTCGGAGCCGCCGGACGTACCGCGCCTCGACCAGGCCACGCTGGACGTCGATCACGCGGTGACAAGCGCAGACGGACTCGTCACGGCGGTCGTCAACGGTCCGACGCAGCAGGTCATCTCGGTGGTTGTGGGGCGCCTCGACGACCTTGGGTGGGTGCGGCGGCCGTCGAAGCCATCCACAAGGCGCTCGATCTGGCTGGCGGGCTCTCGGGTCTGGACGACCGCATCGCCGCCCGGATGGTGGCCTTCGACGCGTCGATGGAGCGCATCACGGGCCGCCTGGAGAACCTCCCAGGTGATCTCGACGGGCTGCTCAAGGCCGAGTAGCGAGACGCCGCGGTCTGCCCCGGCCTGGATCGATGGCACGATCCGCATTTCGATACTCGATCGAGGGCGAAAGTCCGCTCCGGGGCCGTTCGGTGCGGATGGTGTATCAAAACGCGGATCGCCCGCGTTGCACGGCCCGTCACGGGCGCCGCCGAAAGCCTCGGACGGCCGACACACGCGTGCGCCGATGAAGCCGCCCTGGCCGGTCTCGTACAGCTTCAGCGCCCCGGCGCCGGGTTGTTCTCGGCGACGTCGACGGCGGTGTTGCCGGACTGTACGGCGCCGACCACATCCTGGCCCGCGTGGACGGTCTCGGAGACGCCGCTTGAGCTATCCACAGGAGTACGGACTCCAGCTGGAAAGCTACCCCCCGACGTTCCTCGACCCTCCCAGCCTCGACCTGACGGGAGCCATGACTGCTGAGCGTCCCGTCGAACAGGCCACCGCCGGATCCGTACAGGGCATCGGGCGCGGTGCCTCGGCGGCCTTCCTCGGCATCCCGTAGGCCCAGTCCCGCATGGGAACTCCGCGGGTTGGGTTCACGCGACTCGTCGAAGACCTGACAGCCCCGAAAGCTCCGCGGGACTGCCCTTGTCGCGTGAGGACCCGGACCTCGCCGATCACGGCCATGCGCGTCGCGGTCGGAGTGGAGCGGGACCGTGCCCGAACCCCGAGATAGTTTGACGTCTAACGATTTGGTAACGACCTGAGCCCCCGGAAGGGCGACCCACGCAGAGGTTGGCGGCACTCACGGGAGGC
>JAYUEA010000566.1:0-8621 GCA_043739465.1 Propionibacteriaceae bacterium | reverse complement strand
ACTCCCGCATGTGGCTGCCGTCTCCCGTGTCGCTGACGTCGGCGATCGTCACCTTCACCGGGTATGTGCCCGGCGGGATCGAGACCACCAGCCCGTTGCCCAGCATCACGAACGGATCGCTGGCTTCCAGCCGTCCGCTCGGCACGCGCAGCATGCCGAGGTCGTGAACGCTGCGCACATGCTTCCAGCCCGGCACCCGCCCTGGCTTCATCGCCAGGAATCCCCGTGTCTCCATGGAAACAGCCTAAGGATGCGCACCGACATTTCGGCAGGGTTCGCCAAGGTTCGGGATGGTCGGGGCGACAGGACTCGAACCTGCGGTCTCCTGCTCCCAAAGCAGGCGCGCTAGCCACTACGCTACGCCCCGTCCTGCGGCGCACCGCGGGCTCCGCCAGCCTACCGTGGCGCCGCCGGGGCTGTCGCGCTCGAAGGTCGCGTGGAACTGACGGCCGGGATTCGTCCGCCCGACAGCGACGGGATAGCATGGCGGGCGCGTCAGCGTCGCCGAACGGCCGCGACGCACCGAATCCACCGTAGTCATAGGAGTGACCTTGCCCAGCACCGTCGAGCAGCTGAGCCCCACACGCGTGAAGCTCACCATCGAGATCCCTTTCGCGGACCTCAAGCCGGCCATCGACAAGGCCTACGCCCAGATCGCTTCGTCGATCACGGTCCCCGGGTTCCGCAAGGGCAAGGTGCCCGCGGCAGTCATCAACCAGCGCGTCGGTCGTGGAGCAGTGCTGCAGGAGGCCATCAACGAGACCATCCCGGAGGCCTACGCCGCCGCCGTCACCGAGCACAGCCTCTCGCCGCTGGCGCAGCCGGAGATCGACATCACCAAGCTCCAAGATAACGACCTCGTGGAGCTTGTGGCCGAGGTCGACATCCGGCCCGACTTCGGCCTGCCCGACTTCGCTCTGGTGAAGGTGGCCGTCGAGAACCTCTCCGACACCGAGCCGATCATCACTGAGCGCACCGACCTTCTGCGCGAGCGCTTCGCCACGACCACCGAGGTCGAGCGGGCGGCTGCCGAGGGCGACCTGGTCGTCCTCGACCTCGAGGGTTCCCGCGACGGCGAGCCGCTGCCTGAGGCCAGCGCCCAGGGCATCTCGTACGTCGTCGGCTCGGGCGGCATGCTCGACGGTCTCGACGAGGCCGTCATCGGTCTGTCGGCCGGCGACACGACCGCGTTCTCCTCGACCCTCGTCGGCGGCTCGCTGCGCGGCGAGGAGTCCGACATCACTGTCACCGTGCAGAAGGTCTCGTCCCGTGAGCTTCCTGAGCTCGACGACGACTTCGCACAGCTGGTCAGCGAGTTCGACACCGTCGACGAGATGAAGACCGACCTCGCGGAGTTCGCCGCACGTCAGGCCCGTCTCGAGCAGGCCGCGAGCGCCCGCGACAAGGTGCTCGAGGCGCTGCTGGAACTCACGCCGTTCGAGGTGCCGGAGCGTCTGGTCGAGGTCGAGAAGGAGGCCCGCAGAAACCAGATCAGCCAGCAGCTGCGTCAGGCCGGGCTGACGATCGAGGCGTACCTCGACGGCAACGAGGCCGAGACGGCCACCACGGCTGACGAGTTCTGGGCCAACGTCGACATGTCCGCCGAGAAGTCACTGAAGGCGCAGATCCTGCTCGACAAGATCGCCGACGAGCGCCAGATCGGTGTCGACCAGCAGGATCTCACCGCCCTTCTGTTCCGCAAGGCGCAGGAGAACGGCAGCACGCCGGAGCAGGAGCTCTCGCACATGACCGAGCACAACCACATGCCGGAGTGGATGGGCGAGATCCGTCGCGGCAAGGCCCTCGGCCTGATCGTCGCGGGTGCCACCATCAGCGACGCCGACGGCAAGCCGGTCGACCTGGCTCACCTGAACGCCGACGGCACGATCATCGAGCCCGAGGCCGTCGAGGTCTCTGCCGAGGTGACCGACGACGCCGAGAAGCCGAAGCGCAAGAAGGCCGCCGCGCCGAGCTTCGACGAGGCCGCTGCAGCGACCAAGGCGAAGAAGGCCAAGGCGGACGACACCGAGTAGTTCTCAGCCGTACGAAAGCCCTCGGGTCCCCACGATCCGAGGGCTTCGTACGTGCAGGGGCTGGTGCGCCGTCAGCGAACAGGGGCTCATGTTCGCAAGTTCTGTCCTACCTACCCGGTAAGTTCGGTCATGTGACGCACCAAGACAACTCTCCGCGAATGGCCGCACTGCCAGGTTCCGGCAGCATGACCGACTCTGTGTACCAGTCGCTCCTCGCGAATCGGATCATCTTCCTCGGCTCCGAGTTGAAGGACGACAACGCGAACGCGATCTGCGCGCAGATGCTCCTGCTGAACGCCGAGGATCCCCACAAGGACATCTACCTCTACATCAACTCGCCCGGCGGTTCCGTCGACTCCGGCATGGCGATCTTCGACACCATGCAATGGATCTCGAACGACGTGGCGACCGTGGCCATGGGCCTGGCGGCCTCTATGGGCCAGTTCCTGCTGTCGGCTGGCGAGAAGGGCAAGAGGTTCGCGCTGCCTCACAGCCGCATCATGATGCACCAGCCCTCCGGTGGTCTCGGCGGCACCGCCTCCGACATCCGGATCCAGGCGGAGCAGTCGCTCCACATCAAGTCGACGATGGCCAGGCTGATCGCCGAGCACACCGGTCAGACCGTCGACCAGATCGAGGCCGACTCGGACCGCGACCGCTGGTTCACGGCTGAGCAGGCCCTTGACTACGGGTTCATCGACCACGTCTTCGAGCGCGCCGCCCAGATCCCGACCGCCGCACCGAACAAGTAAGGACCGCCATGGACATGAACATGAGCATGATGCCCGGCGGCCTTGCCCCGGCCGGCCCTCGCGGCGACTACTACATCCCACAGTGGGAGGAGCGCACGAGCTACGGCGTGCGCCGCGTCGACCCGTACACGAAGCTGTTCGAGGACCGCATCATCTTCCTCGGCACGCCGATCTCCGACGACATCGCCAACGCGGTCATGGCCCAGCTGCTGTGCCTGCAGTCGATGGACGCCGAGCGTCAGATCAGCATCTACATCAACTCGCCCGGCGGCTCGTTCACCGCGCTGACGGCGATCTACGACACGATGCGCTTCATCAAGCCGGACGTCCAGACGGTGTGCCTCGGACAGGCCTCCTCGGCTGCGGCCGTCCTGCTCGCTGCCGGCACGAAGGGCAAGCGCCTCGCGCTGCCGAACAGCCGCATCCTGATCCACCAGCCGGCCACCGAAGGCGGCTACGGGCAGTCCTCCGACCTGGAGATCCAGGCACGCGAGATCTTGCGAATCCGGGCCCTCATGGAGCAGATGCTCGCCTCCGACACCGGCCAGCCGGTGGAGACGATCTCCAAGGACATCGAGCGCGACAAGTACCTGACGGCGGAAGAGGCCGTGAAGTACGGGATCGTCGACGAGATCCTGATGTCGCTGAAGGACGCCTGACTTTAGGTGTGTGTCCTGCGACGGGCGGCAGGGAACGGGGTTATCGTGAAGGTCCGCTCCACTGAAGGAGCGGCAGAAGGAGGACAGCATGGCTCGCATCGGCGAGACGAGCGACCTGCTGAAGTGTTCCTTCTGCGGGAAGAGCCAGAAGCAGGTCAAGAAGCTGATCGCGGGTCCCGCGATCTACATCTGTGACGAGTGCATCGAGCTGTGCAACGAGATCATCGAGGACGAGTTCGCTGAGGGCTCCGACCTCGGGATGATCGAGGAGCTTCCCAAGCCGCGTGACATCAGGGCCTTCCTCGATCAGTACGTGATCGGGCAGGACCGGGCGAAGAAGACGCTCGCTGTGGCCGTGTACAACCACTACAAGCGAGTGCAGGCGCGCTCGTCGGTCCCGCCGCGGCGCGCCACGGACGACGATCCCGTAGAGCTCGGCAAGTCGAACATCCTGCTCATCGGTCCGACGGGCTGCGGTAAGACCTATCTGGCGCAGACCCTGGCCAAGATGCTCAACGTGCCGTTCGCCATGGCCGACGCGACCGCCCTCACCGAGGCCGGCTATGTCGGTGAGGACGTCGAGAACATCCTCCTCAAGCTGATCCAGGCCGCCGACTTCGACGTGAAGAAGGCCGAGACCGGCATCATCTACATCGACGAGATCGACAAGGTCGCGCGCAAGTCCGACAATCCGTCGATCACGCGCGACGTGTCCGGCGAGGGCGTGCAGCAGGCGCTGCTGAAGATCCTCGAGGGCACGACCGCGTCGGTCCCCCCGCAGGGCGGCCGCAAGCACCCCCACCAGGACTTCATCCAGATCGATACGACGAACGTGCTGTTCATCGTGGGTGGCGCGTTCTCCGGTCTGGAGAACATCGTCAGCACCCGAGTGGGCAAGCGTCCGTTGGGTTTCACGAACGATGCCGTCGCCCACAAGAAGGACGACGACCCGTTCGCCGAGGTGCGTCCCGAGGACCTGCACAAGTTCGGGCTGATCCCAGAGTTCATCGGCCGCCTCCCGATGATCGCATCGGTGTCGCCGTTAGACAAGGACGCGCTCGTACGGATCCTGATCGAGCCCCGCAACGCGCTCGTCAAGCAGTTCCACAAGCTCTTCGAGCTGGACGGTGTCGAGCTCGAGCTCAGCCCCGATGCCATCGACGCGATCGCCGACCTGGCGCTGACGCGCGGCACGGGCGCTCGCGGGCTCCGGGCGATCATCGAAGAGGCCCTTCTGAACGTGATGTTCGAGGTGCCGAGCTCCGACGACATCGTCTCGGTCCTGGTGACTGGCGAGTGCATCCGCGACGGCGTCGAGCCGACCCTTGTCACGCGCGCCTCGCGCCGCGAGAAGAGCGCCTGACCACGATCAATTCGCAGCGGTGCGCCGTTGGCGTGGCGTTGCTAGGTTGGCCGGGTGACCGAGAGCTACCTTCGCTACCCGCACGTACATGGCGACGACATCGCATTCGTTGCTGACGACGATCTCTGGCTGGTCCCGGTTGCAGGAGGTCGCGCCTCCCGGCTGACCAGCGAGCGCACTCCCGTACGACACCCGCGATTCTCGCCTGACGGCTCCCGCATCGCCTACACGAAGCTCACCGGTGGCGTGCCCGAGGTGTACGTGCTCGACCTGGTCAGCGGCGAGGTGCGGCAGATCACGTGGTGGGGCGTGCAGCACACGTATGTGGACGGCTGGCTCGACGACGGCCACGTGCTCGTCGCCTCGGCGGCCGGACAGCCCTACCGCGTACGGATGTGGCTCCACACGGTCGACCTCGACGGGCAGGCGACGGCACTGGAGTACGGCACGGCGATGTCGGGTGCCTTCGACGAGAACGGCGCGATCGCCGTCACCACCCCGTACTGGCGCGACCTCGCGATGTGGAAGCGCTACCGCGGAGGCACCGCGCCGCAGCTGTGGCTCGGCTCGGCCAAGGGGCCGTGGACTCGCGCGCTGCCCGACGAGACCGCCGGCATCTACTCGCCCGGGTGGGTGGGGGACCGGCTGATCTTCACCAGCGACCTCGGCGCGACGTTCCCCGAGCATGCGGACGAGCAGGCCCAGCTGTGGTCGGTGGACGGCCAGGGCGGCGACCTCACGCAGCATACGCACCACGGCGCCGATGAGGGCTACGTGCGCAATCCCACGACCGACGGCACGCGGATCGTCTACCACGCGCGCGGCCGCCTGTACCTGATGGCGACCCTCGAGGCCGAGCCGCAGCTCGTCGACGTACATCTCGCCGCTCCCGTACGACCCCTCACCATCAAGCCCACCGAGCGCCTCGTCAGCGCCCATCCGGACCAGGGCGGCGACCTGTCGGTGATCGAGTGGCACGGCGCCGTGTACGCGCTCACGCACCGCGCCGGCCCTGCGCGGGCGCTCTCGAACGACCCCGCTGTCCGGGCACGGCTGCCGAAGCCGATCGGCACGACGGGCCAGGTCGCGTACGTGACCGACCGTCTCGGCGAGGACGCCCTCGAGATCCGCTCCCTCGACGGCACCGGCGAGCCCCGCCGCATCGCCCGCGGACGGCTCGGCAGGGTCCTGTCGCTGGCCGCCGCCCCCGACGGTTCTGTGCTGGCAGCGGTCACCGGCGACGGACGTATCGCGACGATCCGGCTCTCTGACGGCCGCGTCACGGAGCTCGCCGCCTACCCGGAGGGCGAGCCCACCGACCTCGCGTTCTCGCCGGACGGTCGCTACCTGGCGTGGATCGCGCCGACAGGTACGGGCCAGACGAGCCGCCTGTACGCGGCCGACCTCCGCGCGCGGCGCAGTCGGGTAGAGGCCCTGACGTCCGGCCGTTTCCGCGACAGCAGCCCGGCGTTCACGCTCGACGGGCAGCACCTCGTCTTCCTCAGCGCCCGCACGTTCGACCCGCGGTACGACCAGCACGGGTTCGACCTGTCGTTCACCGGCACGGTCCGCCCCTACCTCGTACCGCTCTCCGCCGCCGCTCCCGCGCCCTTCGGCGCCGCGGCCGACGGCTGGCCGATCAGCAAGGTGCAGTCCGCGGCGACGGCACCCACCGAGGGCGCCGAACCGGCGCCCAAGACGGCGGCGCCCAAGACGCCCGCGTCCGCGGACCTCGACGTCGACGGCTTCGAGGAGCGGCTCGTGCCGTTCCCTGTGCCGTCCGGCGAGTATGGGAACCTCCGTGCCGCGAAGGACGGCGTGCTCTGGCGCCGGGTCGTCGTTCCCGCCGGCGAGCTCGGTTCCGGGCGCGCCGGCGTCACGGGAGATCCTGAGCCCGACGTGCTCGAGCGGTACGCCTTCGATACTCGCTCGGTGACCATCCTCGGCCCTTGCGAGTCGTTCGAGGTGTCCGGCGACGGCGAGCGGGTCGTGCTGCGCGTGAAGGACCAGCTTCTCGTCGTGCCGTCCACCAGCAAGCTCGAGGACGACGACCCGGCGCGCGTCACGGTCGACCTGGCACGGCTTCGCCGCACGATCGACCCGCGGCCGATGTGGCGCCAGATGTTCGACGACAACGGCCGCCTGATGCGCGACTTCTACTGGCGCGAGGACATGGATGGTACGGACTGGGGCGCGGTCCTGGATCGTCACCGGCCGAGCGTTGACCGTGTACGGACGCTCGACGACCTCGTCGACATCCTCTGGGAGACCGTCGGTGAGCTCAACAGCTCCCACGCGTATGTGGTGGCGCCGCCCAGGACCAAGGGCGTCCAGGGCCTGCTCGGCGCGGACGTCGCGCGGGAGGCTGGCGGCGCCCGGATCGTACGGATCCTGCCCGGGGAGTCCTCGGACCCCGCGGCCCGGTCGCCGCTGCGGGCGGCCGGTGTCGACGCGCAAGTGGGCGATGTCATCGTGGCGATCGACGGCCAGGCGGTCGACGCCCGTGGTGTCGGCCCGCTGCTCGTCGGAGCCGCAGACACCGTCGTCGAGATCACCCTGCGGCGTGGGGAGACCTCTCGCCGGGTGGCGGTCATCCCGACCGGCTCTGAGATCCCGCTGCGCTACCAGGCGTGGGTGGCCAGCCGGATCGCGTACGTCGAGGACAAGTCGCACAGTCGTCTGGGCTACCTCCACGTGCCGGACATGATGGCGCAGGGCTGGGCCCAGTTCCACCGTGGCCTCGACCTCGCCATGTCGCACGAGGGGCTCGTCGCCGACATGCGCTACAACGGCGGCGGCCACACCTCACAGCTGATCATCGAGCGACTGGCCCGCAAGATCGTGGGCTGGGACGTCGTGCGTCACGGCAGCCCGGAGCCGTACCCCTCGGCCGGTCGCCGCGGTCCCGTGGTCTTCGTCACGAACCAGTTCGCAGGCTCGGACGGCGACATCGTGTGCGCGGCCGCGCAGGAGCTCGAGCTCGGCCCGGTCGTGGGCCAGCGGTCGTGGGGCGGCGTCATCGGCATCGATGGCCGCTTCGACCTGGTCGACGGCACCGAGGTCACGCAGCCGCGCTACTCGTTCCACTTCGACACCCTCGGCTGGGACGTCGAGAACCACGGCGTGGACCCGGACATCGAGTACGTGATGAGCCCGGGCGACTGGGCCGACGAGGACGCCAAGGACCCCCAGCTGGACCTGGCGATCGACGAAGCCCTGAAGATCCTCGAGCTCCAGCCGGCCTCGGTGCCGCCGCAGCTCCCGGCACCGAGGTCCCGCTCAGAACGCTGACGACACCCGTCAAGCGCGACGTCGCACCCATAGCCTGACGTCGCACCCCGCCGACGGGGTGTGACGTCACACAGGGGTTGTGACGTCAAGTCAGGGTGAACGTCGTCCGTCGGCGTCTCCACGAGAGAAGGCTGAGTCGACCACCGACCGTACGAACTTCGGGATATAAGGGCGAGTTCCTGTGTTCCCTACCGAACCGCCGTACGAAGTCCGTGTTATGGAGCCTCAGATGACTCCCAAAACACGAGTTTCGTACGGTCGGCTCCGCGGCCGGTGCCACGACGGGCCGCATAACCCGAACTTCGTGCGGTCCGTTCCTTGCGAAGAGATTTCCAGGACGCGCTGTCGTACCCCGCTAGTGGATTCGAGTCCTACCCCTTTCCTACCGAGGTAGCATTGGGGTATGAAGCTCAGTGTCAGCATCCCCGACGCGGACGTCGCGGCGCTCGACGAGTACGTACGCGCTGCGAAGCTCCCGTCGCGATCGGCGGGTATTCAGCAGGCCGTCCGACGGTTGGTGGAT
>JAYUEA010000565.1:0-8651 GCA_043739465.1 Propionibacteriaceae bacterium | reverse complement strand
AACGTCGGGACCGGATCTCGGCCATGTTCCCGGGCGAGCGGATCGTCATCCCCGCAGGTGGCCTGCGGGTGCGGACCAACGACACCGACTTCCGTTACCGCGCCCACTCTGCCTTCGCCCATCTCACGGGCCTCGGCGCCGACCGCGAGCCCGACTCCGTCCTCGTGCTCGAGCCGGTGGCGAGCGCCCACGAGCCCTGCCTGTACTTCAGCGCGCGAGCCCCGCGCACCGACGCCGAGTTCTACGCGTCCAGCCGGTACGGCGAGATGTGGGTCGGCCAGCGCGAGTCGCTGCTCGAGATGTCGGCGCTGGCCGCTCTGCCGACCGCCCCGATCAGCGAGCTCGAGGCCGCGGTCGGGTACGAGGCCGACAGCATCGTCATCCGCGTCCTGCGCGACGCCGACCCCGACATCACCGCTCTGGTCGACATTGCGCGCGGCGACCGCCCCGTACAGGCGGCTGCGTCCGGCAGGGACGCCGAGCTGCAGGTGGCCCTCAGCGAGCTGCGGCTGGTCAAGGACGCGTTCGAGCTCGAGCAGCTCCGTGCCGCCTGCCGCGCGACGGCGGTCGGCTTCGAGGCCGTCGTCGCAGAGCTGCCCAAGGCTGTCGAGCTCGGCCGCGGAGAGCGCTGGGTCGAGGGCGTCTTCGGGCTCCACGCGCGGCATGCCGGCAACGCTGTGGGCTACGACACGATCGCCGCCTGCGGCGAGCACGCCTGCACGCTGCACTGGATCCGCAACGACGGCGACCTCCACGCCGGCGAGCTGATGCTCATGGACGCGGGCGTCGAGCTCGACTCGCTGTACACCGCAGACGTGACCCGTACGATCCCGGTCTCCGGCACCTTCACCCCCGCGCAGCGGAAGGTGTACGAGGCCGTGCTCGAGGCTCAGCAGGCAGGCATCGACGCGGCTCGACCAGGCGTCCCGATGTCGGCGATCCACGACGCGGCCGTCGCGGTCATCGCGCGCAAGCTCGACGAGTGGGGCATCCTCCCGGTGTCGGCCGCCGAGTCACTCACCCCTGACGGCGGCCAGCACCGCCGCTGGATGGTCCATGGCACCTCCCACCACCTCGGCCTGGACGTCCACGACTGTGCGCAGGCGCGGCGCGAGAACTACCGCGAGGGCATCCTCGCCGAGGGCATGGTGGTGACCGTCGAGCCGGGCCTCTACCTCAAGTCCACCGACCTGCTCGTCCCCGAGGAGCTCCGGGGCATCGGCGTGCGGATCGAGGACGACATCGCGATCACCGCCGACGGCTGCGAGGTGCTCTCGAACCAGCTCCCGAAGGACCCCGACGCCGTTGAGGCGTGGATCGCGGGCATCTGGGCCGGGCACACGGCGTGAGGTGGCTGCGACCAGCCGTGCTCGCCTTCCGTTGATAATGGGTTCCATGGCTGGAAAGACTGTGGCGCTCGTGCTGGGGTCCGGCGGTGCCCGCGGGTACGCGCACATCGGTGCGATCCAGGTGCTCACCGAACGCGGGTACGAGATCGTGGCCGTGTCGGGAAGCTCCATGGGCGCCCTCGTCGGAGGGCTCCATGCGGCGGGTCAGCTCGGGGCGTTCACCGAGTGGGCCATCTCGCTCACGCAGCGCGACGTGCTGCGGCTGCTCGACCCCGTGATCAACGGTCCGGGCGTGCTGCGCCTGGAGCGGGTGCTGGCGCGCATGACCGAGTACCTGGACGGGGTGCGCATCGAGGACCTGCCGATCCCGTACACAGCAGTGGCCAGCGACCTCGGCGCTCGTCGCGAGGTCTGGTTCACCAGCGGCCCCCTCGAGGTCGCGATCCGCGCCTCGATCGCGATCCCGGCGATGATCACGCCGATCATGGTCAACGGCCGGCTGCTCGTCGACGGCGGCGTGCTGAACCCCGTCCCCATGGAGCCGGTCATCGGCGTGCCGTGCGACTTCACGCTGGCCGTCAACCTGAGCGGCGAGAAGAACCATCGCCTCTCCACCTCGCCCACCCGCGAGTCGGCCGAGCAACGCCCCACGTACGAGTGGATGGACCGCTTCCGCAAGTCCGCCGCCGGTGTCTGGGAGAACGACTTCGTGACGTCGATCATGGCCCGCTTCTCACGACCCGACGAGGTGCCGCCGGCGTACGAGCCTCCCCCTGCGGGACTCGGCATCACCGACATCACGTGGATGGCGCTCGACGCCATGGAGTCGCTGATCACCCGCTACCGGCTCGCTGCCCTGCCGCCCGACGTGCTCGTCACCGTGCCCGTGGACTCCATGAAGACCATGGACTTCCACCGCGCCGTCGAACAGATCGAGCTCGGCAGGAAGCTCACCGAAGTGGCGCTCGACCAGGCCTTCGGCGAGGACGACCTGCCCTTCACGGAGTGATCTGAGGCTCGTACGACGAGCTTCGGCAACGCCGCGAGGTGCGTGCCCGGGGCGCTCCAAGCGTCCATGGATTTCGGCCACGCGACACGAGGACTGAGACCGGCCGCACGCTCACCCCGGCGGCCGCTAGCGTACGCGTTCGTGAGCAACGATCTGACGCACGTGGTCCTTCCGGAGTCGGACATCCCGACGCACTGGTACAACATCATGGCCGACCTGCCGACGCTTCCTCCTCCGCCGCTGCACCCCGGCACCAAGGAGCCGCTGCAGGCCTCCGACCTCACCCCGCTGTTCCCGATGGAGCTCATCCTCCAGGAGGTGTCGACGGAGCGCTGGATCGAGATCCCGACGCCGGTGCGCGACCTGTACAAGCTGTGGCGCCCGACACCGCTGGCCCGCGCCCGCCGCCTCGAGCAGTCGCTGGGCACGACGGCCCGCATCTACTACAAGTACGAGGGCGCGTCGCCGGTCGGCAGCCACAAGACGAACTCGGCCGTCCCGCAGGCGTACGCCAACGCGCAGGCCGGCATCAAGAAGCTCACCACCGAGACCGGTGCCGGTCAGTGGGGCTCGGCGCTCGCGTTCGCCGCCGAGGCGTTCGGGCTCGAGTGCGAGGTCTTCCAGGTGAGGAGCACGTACGACTCGAAGCCCTACCGCCACGTGCTGATGGAGACGTTCGGCGCCACGGTGCACCCGTCGCCGTCGGACCTCACCGAGGTCGGCCGTGCGCTGCAGGCGCGATTCCCCAACACGCCGGGCTCGCTCGGCATGGCGATCTCCGAGGCGGTCTCGGTCGCGGCTCAGGACCCGGACACGAACTACTCGCTGGGCTCCGTGCTCAACCACGTGCTGCTCCACCAGACCGTCATCGGCCTGGAGACCATCAAGCAGCTGGCGCTGTTCGACGAGCGGGCCCCCGACTTCCTGTTCGCGTGCGCCGGTGGCGGCTCGAACCTCGGCGGCATCGCGCTGCCGTACGTGCGGGAGAACCTCGAGGGCCGCGCGAACGTCCGGATCGTCGCGTGCGAGCCGCAGGCCGCGCCGTCGCTGACACAGGGTGAGTACATGTACGACTTCGGCGACACCTCAGGCATGACCCCGCTGCTGAAGATGTACTCGCTCGGCTCCGACTTCGTGCCCGACCCCGTGCACGCCGGTGGCCTGCGCTACCACGGCATGGCCCCGCTGATCTCGCACCTCTACCACGAGAGGATGATCGACGCCGTCGCCATCGGCCAGCTCGAGTCGTTCGAGGCGGGCGTGCTGTTCGCCCGCGCGGAGGGCATCGTGCCGGCGTCCGAGTCGAACCACGCGATCGCCGGCGCGTTCCGCGAGGCCCGCAAGGCCACCGAAGCCGGCACCTCGCCGGTCATCCTGATCGGCGTCTCCGGGTCCGGCCAGCTCGATCTGCCGGCCTACCAGGAGTTCCTGGCCCACCGGATGGCAGACTCCTGACCTGTGGCCCCGACAAATGCCACATAGGAGGTCAACGACCCATGGCCAAGAGACCCGTACCAGCAGGCACCCCCGAGGCGTCGCTCCCCGCTCACGTGTGGGGGCTCGTCAAGGACGCCGTCCCACCCATGCACCCGGCGGGACGGCCGTTCGTGGCCGCCGCGCTCACCGCGGGCCTGTTCGGCTGGCGGTTCAGCTGGGTCCGGCGCAGCTCGCTGGTCGCGGCCGGGGCGCTCGCCCTGTTCTTCCGTGAGCCGAAGCGCGTCCCGCCGACGCGTGCCGATGCCGTCGTGGCGCCGGCTGACGGTGAGGTCGCGCTCGTCGACGAAGCCGTACCGCCTGCGGAGCTCGACCTGGGCGACCAGCCCCTCCCCCGCGTGAGCATCTTCCTGTCCGTGCTCGACGTCCACGTGCAGCGGGCGCCTGTGGCCGGACGGGTCGCCGCGATCGCGTACAAGAAGGGTGACTTCCTGCCCGCCGACGTGCCGGACGCGTCGGTACGCAACGAGCGCAACGCCGTACGGATCGAGACGGCGGACGGCGTCGCGGTCGGCGTCGTACAGATCGCTGGTCTCGTCGCGCGGCGCATCGTGTGTGAGGTGGCTGTCGGCGACGAGCTGGCTCTGGGACAGACGTACGGGCTGATCCGCTTCGGGTCGCGCGTCGACACGTACCTCCCGGCGGGTTCGGTTCCGCAGCCGATCGTCGGCCAGCGGACCATCGGTGGCGAGACCCTCCTCGCGGTCCTGGGGTGACCCGGATGCCCCGCCCCCGTCTCTTCGGCTCGGCCAAGGTCGACGCCATCAACCAGGCCATCCAGAGCAACAGCGAGGCCTCGGACAACGGCCTGCGGCGCCGGACCATCTCGCTGGTGCCGAACCTGGTCACGATCTTCGCGCTCGCCGCCGGCCTGAGCGCGATCCACTACGCCGCCGACGGCAAGACCCCGCTCGCGCTGGCCCTGGTCGGTGTTGCTGCCGTCCTCGACGCGCTCGACGGGCGCCTCGCCCGCATCCTCGGCGCACAGTCGAAGATCGGCGAGCAGCTCGACTCGCTGTGCGACGCGATCAACTTCGGCGTCGCGCCCGCGCTGGTCACGTACTTCAGCCTCTTCGGCCACGAGCGGGGACCGGTCCAGGACTGGACCTGGATGGCCACGGTCATCTACACCGCGGCCATCGTGCTCCGGCTCGCCCGCTTCAACACCCTGCTTGAGGACGAGGAGCGACCCGTCTTCCACAAGGAGTTCTTCGTCGGCGTACCCGCTCCGCCGTCCGCCCTGCTGGTGCTGGCACCGGTCGTCGCCTGGGTGAAGTTCGGCCCCGGCTGGTGGACGTCACCGGTGGCCGTGTCCTTGTGGCTCGTCGTCGTAGCATGCCTGGCGTTCTCGAAGATCCCGACGCTGTCGCTGAAGACGGTACGGGTCAGGCAGCGGCTCGTCCCTGCCCTGCTCGCGGTCTTCGTGGTGCTGGTAGCACTGCTGCTCACGCAGCCGTTGATCACCGTCCTGATCATCGACTTCGCGTACTTGGCTCACGTGCCGATCGCGATGACCACGTACCTGTGGCTGTCGTCGACGCCCGAGGCCTGGGAGGTCCACGGCCGCGAGCGCCGCGAGATCCGCAACGCCGGACGCAAGCACCGCCGCCGCCGGCCACGGCTCCGTCTCTAGCCGAGGTCCACCGCAGCGTGCTGGGCCAGCATCTCCCGGGCCTGCTCGGCGACCTTGTGCTCGCACAGCACCTCGTAGCGCGTAGCCACGGTCTGCTGCACCGACGTGAAGTCGCGGGCACCTCGACTCACCGAGTAGCCCAGCGCGGCGAAGCCCATGCTCACGAGCACGCTGAAGGCGAGCGCGGCGAGCAGCAGGGCGATGACGTTGGCGCCCGGCACGAACAGCCACAGCACGAGGAACAGGATGAGCGCCGTGCTGAGACCCTGCATCGCGCCCTGTCCGAGGACGGTGCCCCACGTCTTGCGGGCGATCACGCGCTCGACGGTCCGCAGGTCCGTCCCGACGATCGCCAGGTTGCCGACGGGGAAGCCGTTGTCGGCGAGCTGGTCCACGGCCTGCTCGGCCGCTGGGTAGGTCGCGAAGACCCCCACCGACTGGGGGTACTCGAGGTCGAACATACTGCTCGTCCTGCTCCGCCTGCCCGTCGTGGCTGCGCGGCCGAATGGCTGTTGAGTCATGGGGCTCCTCCATCGATGTGTGTGTACCTGAAGAATAGAGGGCATCCTGGCGCCGCACTCCCAGAGAGGCCTTGCTAGGTTCGCGGCATGACCACGTACAGGCCACGCCGTTCCGTGCTCTACCTGCCCGCGTCCAACGCGCGAGCCCTCGAGAAGGCGCGGACGCTACCCTGCGACGCCGTGATCCTCGACCTCGAGGATGCGGTCGCGCCGGACGCCAAGGAGTCGGCCCGCGACGCCGCCGTGGCCGCCGTCTGCGAGAGCGGGTTCGGTCGCCGGGAGCTGGCGATCCGGGTCAACGGTGTCGGTACGGACTGGCATGAGGCCGATCTCGAGGCCGCCTGCAAGGCCGGGCCCGATGCGATCGTCGTGCCGAAAGTGGAGTCGGCCCGTGCCGTGTTCGAGCTCGCTGACGCCATGGACCGACACGGCGCTCCCCGTCACACCGCGCTCTGGGCGATGGTCGAGACGCCGCGGGCGGTGCTGCACGCCGGCGAGATCGCGGACGCGTCCGACCGGCTCACCGTGCTGGTCCTCGGCACGAACGACCTGGTCAAGGAGCTCGGCGTCGAGCACGTACCGGGCCGGTTCCCGCTGCAGACCGCCCTCAGCCTGGTGGTCCTCGGTGCCAAGGCTGCCGGCGTCGCCGTGCTCGACGGTGTCTACAACGACCTCACCGACACCGACGGCTACCTCGAGGAGTGCAGGCAGGGGCGCGCTCTCGGCTTCGACGGCAAGACGCTCATCCACCCCCAGCAGGTCGAGGGCGCGAACCAGACGTACGCGCCGAGCGCCGAGGCCGTCGAGGACGCGCGCGGTCTCCTCGACGCCTGGAAGGCTGCCGCCGGAGCTGGCGTGGTCACCTATCGCGGCCGCATGGTCGAGAACCTTCACGTCGTCACGGCCGAGCGGGTCCTGGCCATCCACGAGGCGATCACGGCGCTGGAGTGACGCTCCGGCAGACACCTGGAGTCCACTGAGGGTTTCTTCGCGCCCCGGTCCGGGCCGGGAGACTACCCTTCTGGCGTGGCTACTCCGACGACGATGTACATCTCGCGCTTGCGTGGATTGCCGATCATCGACGTCGACGGGGACTCCATCGGGAAGTTCCACGACGTCGTGATCCAGGTGCGCGGCCAGGGCCGACCGCCCCGCGTCAAAGGCCTCGTGGCCGAGCTCTTCGCCCGGCGGAGGGCGTACCTCCCGATGGAGCGCGTCTACTCGATCGACGCCGTGCAGATCGTCGTGTCCGGCGTCGTCAACACCCGCCGCTTCCTACGCCGCGAGGGCGAGACGCTCGTGCTCGACGAGATGGTCGGCCGCCGGGTCGTCCGTCGTGGCACCAGCACCCCGACCACGATCTTCGACGTCGCCATGCACGCAGGCCGCGGCGACGACTGGGAGGTCTCGAAGGTCGCCCTGCGCGACATCCCCAAGGCCCTGCAGTTCTCGTCCCGCGTGCCGGTGACCATCGTCCCCTGGCAGGACGTCCCCGACCTCAGCCTCGGCAGCCGCGACTCCAATGAGGCGCTGCTCGCGGAGATGCTCGACATGAAGCCCGCCGACGTGGCGCGCGAGCTGCACGACATGGCGCCCCATCGGCGCGCCGAGGTTGCGTACGCGCTCGACGACCGTCAGCTCGCCGACGCCATCGAGGAGCTGCCGGAGGACGAGCAGGTCGACCTGATCACGCTCCTCGACCCCGAGCGCGCCGCCGACGTGCTCGAGGAGATGGACCCGGACGACGCCGCCGACCTGATCGCCGAGCTTCCAGACGACGTCGCTGAGACGCTGCTCAAGCGGATGCGGCCGGAGGATGCCCAGGACGTGCGCGACCTGCTCGCGTACGACGACGACTCGGCCGGCGGCATGATGACCCCGGAGCCGATCATCGTCGCCCCTGATGCCACCGTCGCCGACGCCCTCGCCCTGGCACGGGTCGAGGAGATCCCGCCCGCGCTCGCCGGCATGGTTTTCGTCTGCCGCACCCCGCTGGATGCGCCCACGGGCAGGTTCATCGGTGGCGTCCATCTCCAACGCCTGCTGCGAGAACCACCGTCGACGCTGGTGTCGAGCCTCATCGACCGCGAGCTGCGTCCCCTGGCGCCCACGGCTGAGCTGGCGACGGTCAGCCGCTATTTCGCGACGTACGACGTCCTCGTCGTGCCGGTCATCGACGCCGATCACCACCTGCTGGGAGCGGTGACGGTCGACGACGTGCTCGACCACATGCTGCCCGAGGACTGGCGCGGCATGCAGATGGAGGGCGTCCTGACCCCGGAGGAGGACCGCCGTGGCTAGGGCACGGAAGCGGGTCGACGTCGACCGCCTCAACGCGCCCGGTCCGGTGAAGCGGACGTGGGTGCCACAGGTGCGCCTGGACTCCGAGTTCTTCGGGGCCTTCGCCGAGCGGTTCGCCAAGTTCATGGGCACGGCACGGTTCATCGGGTGGATGACGGTCTTCGTCATCGCGTGGATCCTCTGGAACACCCTCGGCAAGCAGGAGTGGCGCTACGACCCCTACTCGTTCACCTTCCTCACGCTGATCCTGAGCCTGCAGGCCTCGTACGCGGCCCCGCTCATCCTGCTCGCGCAGTACCGGCAGGAGGCCCGTGACCGGATCGCCCAGGACGAGGACCGCAAGC
>JAYUEA010000564.1:0-2881 GCA_043739465.1 Propionibacteriaceae bacterium | reverse complement strand
TAACGGGCCACGAGGGCCCACAGGTTCGCCCCACGCCGCGCGCTGGTTCGGCTTGCCGGTGACTCGGCCGCTACGCTGTGCAGGGCTCTCGCGTCGGGAGCCCGACTGACGTTCGAGGGATGGCATGGATCTTGCAACTTTGGCGATGATTGCAGCACTCGCCGTACTGGGTTACTTCATGCTCATCCGTCCTCAGCAGAAGCGGGCCAAGGAGCAGACGGCCCTGATGAAGTCGCTCGAGCCCGGTACCCGCGTGATGATGTCCGGCGGCGTGTACGGCACGCTCCGTCACGTCGGCGAGAAGCAGGTCGTGGTGGAGGTCTCCCCGGGCGTCGAGATGACGTTCGTGAAGCAGGCCATCGCGCGGCCGCTGAAGGACGACGAGGACGAGTTCGAGTACGACTACGACGCTGCCGTGGTGGCCGCGCCTGCCGTGACCCCCGCCGCCGTGGGTTGGGACCAGCCGCCGGCCGGGGCGACCGATGTCGCAGCGCCCCCGGTCGAGTCGTCTGAAGAGCTGCCGGCCGTCGACGAGGCCGGATCGGGTGAGCCGCAGGCCAAGACCGCGGACCAGGGATAAGGCGCTTACGTGGCTAGAACCAGCATTCGGCGCGCGCACCCGCTGCGCACGCTCGTCACGTTCTTCATCGTCCTGATCATCCTGTACCTGCTGATGGCGTTCTCGCACACGTGGAGCCCGAAGCTGGGTCTCGACCTGCGCGGCGGAACCACGATCACGCTGACGGCGCGGAACTCGACAGGTGCCGGAGCGGTGGACAAGAACAGCCTGGATCTGGCCCGCTCGATCATCCAGCAGCGGGTCGACTCCCTGGGGGTCGGCGAGTCCGAGGTGACCACCTCGGGCGGGAACCAGATCCAGGTCTCGGTGCCCAACATGCAGAAGGACGCGCTCGTAGAGCTCGTCGGGCAGACGGCTCAGCTCGAGTTCCGTGCGGTCTACTCGACCGACTCGAGCGCAAACGCCGCCGCCACCGACGAGGCCACCGCGCTGCCGGCCGTGCCGGTCCTGAGCAGCGCCCGGCCCACAGCTGTGACGTCGGCGCTCCCGACGGCGGACACCGCCCGGAAGTCCCTGTTGACCTCCCAGCTCTCCTGGGTGCCGAACCAGGCAGATACCGAGGACTACAGCGCGTTCGCCTGCAGCGACGCGTTCCCTGACGTGGCTGACCAGCCCCTGATGGCATGCCTCCGTCAGGACCTCGCGAAGACCGGGCAGCAGAAATTCCTCCTCGGTCCGACGCTGATCGAGGGCAACCTCGTCACCAAGGCGCAGGCCGGGGTGCCGACGAACCAGCTCAACTGGGTCGTCACCCTGAACTTCAACACGCTCGGCGCCGACTTGTTCTCGGAAGCCACGAAGTACCTCGCGACGCAGAAGAGCCCGTTGAACCAGTTTGCGATCGTGCTCGACGGCAAGGTCATCTCGGCCCCGTCCGTCTCGGCGCAGATCCCCGGCGGTGCCGCGGAGATCAGCGGCTCGTTCACGCAGTCGACGGCCACGGACCTCGCCAACGTGCTGAAGTACGGTGCGCTGCCGCTCACCTTCGACGTCTCGAGCGTGGACAACATCTCGGCCACCCTCGGTGCCGACCAGCTCCGCGCCGGCATCATCGCCGGCATGATCGGCCTGGGCCTGGTCGTCGTCTACTCAATCCTCTACTACCGCGGTCTGGCGGTCGTCGTCGTGGCCTCGCTCACGATGGCTGCGGCGGGCGTGTACTCGCTGATGGTGCTCCTCGGTTCGACGATGGGCTTCGCCCTGAGCCTGCCGGGCATCGCGGGTGCGATCGTGGCCATCGGCGTCACCGCTGACTCGTTCGTCATCTACTTCGAACGAATACGAGACGAGATGCGCGACGGCAGGAGCATCAGGACGTCGGTGGAGACCGGCTGGACCAAGGCCCGCCGCACCATCGTGGTCGCTGACGCCGTGTCGCTGCTGAGCGCGGTCATCCTGTTCGTCCTCGCCGTGGGCGCGGTCAAGGGCTTCGCGTTCACGCTCGGGCTGACGACGCTGCTGGACCTCGCCATCGTGTTCTTCTTCACCAAGCCGGTCGTCACCCTCCTGGTGAAGACGACCTTCTTCGGCTCAGGCAGGCGGGGCTCCGGCCTCGACGCCGGCCACGTGGGCGCGCTGCGAGAAGGGCCGGCGGTCGCCCGTCGCCCCGCCGCGGCCAGGAAGCAGGCCTGACATGTCGACCCCGACCATCGAACGCGACACCGAGACCACCCCGAAGCAGAGTCTCACGCACCGGCTCTACACCGGCGACATCTCGTACGACTTCATGGGACACCGCAAGCTCTGGTACATGATCTCCGGCGTGCTGCTGCTGATCTCCGTCGTCGCGCTGCTCGCACGCGGTCTCGATCTCGGCATCGAGTTCCGCGGAGGATCCGACTTCCAGGCGTCGACGCCGGTCACGTCCACGACGGTGACCGACTACCGGAACGCGGTCCTCGCGACCGGCGTCTCCAACCTCGACAGCACGGTCGTGACGACCATCGGCGACAACAAGGTCCGGGTCCAGACACGGGCGCTCAACGTCGCGGAGCAGACCACAGTGCGTGGCGCCATCGCCGCGAAGGCCGGCGTCTCGCCGGACGAGGTCGCCTACCAGCTGATCGGTGCCTCCTGGGGCAAGCAGATCACGCAGCAAGCAGCGATCGCGCTCGTCGTCTTCCTCGTGCTCGTCGGGCTGCTGATCTGGATCTACTTCCGCGACGCGAACATGTCGCTGGCCGCGCTCCTGGCCCTTGCCCACGACCTCATCATCACGATCGGCGTGTACGCGCTGGTCGGGTTCACGGTGACGCCCGCGACGATGATCGGCGTGCTCACCATCCTCGGCTACTCGCTGTA
>JAYUEA010000563.1:0-2889 GCA_043739465.1 Propionibacteriaceae bacterium | reverse complement strand
CCAGCGAGGACCTGGCGGCTGAGCTGTTCGGATGACGTGGCTGGTCGAGTACACGCCCCGTTCAGCCAAAGCGATGCGAAGGCTGGACCGTGTCGTGGCCCGGCGCGTGTTCAGCGCAGTCGAGCGGCTACGCGACCTCGATGACCCCACGGCCTCATGCAAGGCCCTTGCGGGGCCGTTGGCCGGCTTGTGGAGGCTCCGTGTCGGTGACTATCGGGTGATCCTCGATGTCCAGCGCGACCGGCTCGTGATCGTGGCGCTGGACCTGGGCCACCGGTCGACGATCTACCAAGACGAGTAGAAGGGCCAGCTCCGTACGCGTCAGTACACCATCTGCATCGCCGTACGGACCTCGGCCAACGTGGCGTCGGCGACAGCGTTGGCGCGGGCGTTCCCCTCGGTCAGCAGGCCCCTCAGATGCGGCAGGTCAGCCAGCAGCTCGGCGCGCCTGGCCCGATGCCCGGCCAGCCCCTCGTTGACCGCCTCCGTGACGAGCTTCTTGAGGCCGCCGCCGCCAGAGTCGCCCAGCTCGGCCGCGATCTCGTACACGTCGCGCTTTCCGAACAGCGACGCGATCGTGATGAGGTTCGAGACCTCGGGGCGGTTGACGGGGTCGTACGTGATGTGGCGGTCCGAGTCGGTGACCGCCTTCTTGATGATCTTCGCGGTCTCATCAGCGGTCATGCCGAGCTCGATGACGTTGCCACGGGACTTGCTCATCTTCGTACCGTCCATGCCGAGGATGCTCACGGCGCCCTCGGACAGCAGGGCGTCAGGAGCCCGGAAGACGGGAACAGAGGCGTCGGCCCGCCCGTACCGCTCGTCGAAGCGCCGCGCGACCACCCGCGCCTGCTCCAGGTGGGGCAGCTGGTCTTTGCCGACGGGGACGAGGTTCGCCTTGCAGAACAGGATGTCGGCGGCCTGGTGGACCGGGTACGTGAGCAGCAGCCCAGACATCGGCCGGCCCTCGGTCGCGTCGGACTCCGCCTTCACCGTCGGGTTGCGTCGCAGCTCGGCATCGGTGACCAGCGACAGGAACGGCAGCATGAGCTGGTTCAGCGCGGGCACCGAGGAGTGCGTGAAGATCGTCGTCTTCGCAGGGTCGAGGCCGAGCGCCAGGTAGTCGGCGACCATCGAGTACACGCGCTCGCGGATCGACCCGACGCCGTCGCGGTCGGTGATGACCTGGTAGTCGGCGATGAGGATGAACGTCTCGACGCCGAGCTGCTGCACCTCGAGCCGGTTCTGCAGGGACCCGAGCAGGTGGCCGATGTGGAGGTTGCCCGTCGGTCGGTCGCCCGTCATCACGCGGAAGCCGGAGGGGTCCTTCTCGATCTGCGCGCGGATCTCACGGCTGCGTGCGAACGAGCGCAGCAGCGAGGCGTCGGACGTGCTCTGAGCCAGTTCGTCACCGGCGTCTGCGGCGAGCTCGGTCATGAAGGGTTCCTCTCCCCCGCGAACGGCACGGGGAGGAAAACGTATCAGGACGGGCCCACCCCACCGCGGGCCGCGATGCGCTTGACGATCTCCTGGTACGCCGTCGGGCGGGTCGTGTTGATGCCCAGCGGGTTCTTCGTCTTGCCGGTGCCGTGGTAGTCGCTGGCGCCCGTACGGATGAGGCCGGTCCTCGCTCCCAGATCGGTCAGCAACGACCGGTCGTTCTGGTCGTGGTCGGTGTGGTCGACCTCGATGCCCTCGAGGCCGGCCTTGGCCAGCTTCTCCAGCGCGTCACTGGTGAGCACGTCCTTGGAGCCGCCACCCCACGGGTGCGCGATCACGGCGAGGCCCTTGGCGCCGCGGATGAGCGCGATGGCGTCCTTGAGCGGCGTGGAGTAGCGCTCCACGTAGGCAGGCATGCCGTCGGCCAGGTACTTCTCGAACGCCTCGTCGCGGTTCTGCACGTACCCCTTGGCGACCATGGCGTCCGCGATGTGGGGGCGACCGAGGACCGGCGACAGGCCCTTGGACTCGGCGACCTCGTCCTCGGTGAGGGGAAGGCCCAGCGCATCGAGCTTCTCCAGAAATGCCTGCAGCCGCTCGACACGGGCGACGCGCAGACTCGCCAGCTCGGTGAACAGCGCCCTGTTCCACGGGTCGCACCCGTAGCCGAGCAGGTGCACGGGCCGGCCGTTGTACTTGGTGGACATCTCGACCCCACCGAGGACCGACAGCCCGATCCGCCGGCCCGCCTCGCGCGCCTCGGTCAGACCGTCGAACGTGTCGTGGTCGCACAGCCCGATGACATCGAGGCCCGCCTCCTGAGCCGCGAACACCACGCGGGTGGGGCTCTCCGTGCCGTCGGAGACGTTGGAGTGGACGTGCAGGTCGATGCGCATGCCCTCATTCAACCAAGTTCCGCGACCGCCCGTGACGTCACCCCCGCACCAACGAGCGCAGCAGCCTCACAGCCACCGAAAGTCGCCCGAGGTCGGCCCTGTCGACGGCGAGATCGGCGAGCAACG
The DNA here is from genome assembly GCA_043739465.1 of Propionibacteriaceae bacterium. Taxonomy (GTDB): domain Bacteria; phylum Actinomycetota; class Actinomycetes; order Propionibacteriales; family Propionibacteriaceae; genus Fen-668. The sequence continues at coordinate 427 of JAYUEA010000563.1, read as the reverse complement.
GCTCGATCCTCGCGACGTCCGCACGCGGCTCGTCGAAGGCTCCCGCGACCGCGTCGGCGGCCAGTGCGGTCTGCACGCCGAGCAGCTCGTCGACGATCGCCGCCTGGGCCATCAGCGACCACCGGTCCGTTCGCGGCAGGGCCTCGGCTGCCTCGAAGAAGCGCCCGAGCTCGAGGCGCTGCCGGACCGCGAAGAACTGCTTCGCCGCCTCCAGCAGGTCGTACGAGCCGCGCTGGGCGATCGACACGATGGCCGGCGCCAGGTGGGCCACGGGCTCGGCGGCGATCAGCCGTGCGAGGTCGTCCGACAGCCCGAGGCCGAGCAGCTCCTCGCGGCGCCGCGACCAGGACTCGACGACCTCCGGCGTGGCGACGTGCTCGATCTGGTCGAGCACCCGCCGTACCGGGACCTCGTACGCCTCGACGAC
>JAYUEA010000562.1:0-2895 GCA_043739465.1 Propionibacteriaceae bacterium | reverse complement strand
GCGGTAGTTACCCCATCATCTGGCTCCCGGTCGCCCCCGCAGTCGATCCCGCGACGCTGGCTCGTCAGGCGATCACGCAGATGAACCTGTCGGCGATCACGGTCGGGATCGTTCCGGATCCTCCGCCCGGCCGAATCGGCATCATCGGGATGCCGACGTGGATGTGGGCCGACTCGCCGACCGAGAGCACGGTCGGACCTATCACCAGGACAGCAACCGCGACGGGCAACTCGGTCACCGCAACCGCGACCCTGACGCGGGTCGTGTGGGACATGGGCGACGGTCACTCGGTGAGGTGTACCGGTGCTGGCACGAGGTACGAGGACCGGTACGGGAAGAGCTCGTCTCCGACCTGCGGCTACACGTACACCCGACAAGGCGCCTATACGGTGACCGCGACCTCGTACTGGGATGTTGCCTGGACCGGCATGGGGCAGAGCGGTGTCATTCCTTTGAACTTCTCACGCAGCGTGTCGATCACGATGGGCGAGATCCAGGTGGTCAGCCGATGATCGCGGCCGAGGCCGGACATAGGGAGAACACGACGATGAACGGTGTGCCTCGACGAAGCTGTGCGGGTGTGACCTCAGTGCGGGAGGCCGACGGCGACGATCGCGCCGAGCGTGAGCCACGGCCCGAACGCGATCTCACGGCGGCGGGTGATGGCCGCCCAGACGAGCCCAAAGGCGGAGGCACCGAGCAGGGCCCAGACCAGCGACTGCCAGGCGACGGCAGCCACGGCCGCGCCGATGATCGCGGCGAGCTTCACATCGCCGAAGGCGAGATCGCCCCGGCTCGCGAGGTGGAGGACCCAGAAGGTCGCCGCACACAGGGCGGCCGCGATGACTGGGGCGACGAGATGTACGAGGGAGTGCTGCTGCCAGGTGAGGATGCCGACGCTGATGGTCGTCCAGGCGGCAGCCGGGATGAGGAGCCGGTCAGGCAGGCGCCGTACGTCGAGGTCGACAGCGGCCAGGCTCGCGAGCAGCGGGACAAGGGGCAGCCACAGCAGCAGGACGGGCCACGGGTCGGCGGCGAGTCGCCAGGTCAGCCAGCCGCAGGCGATAGCGACGGCGGGAACCAGCCAGAGGGTACGGGCGGGCTCGTCGTGGTCGTCGGCTCGCCGATGTGCACCGCGGCGGATCCGCCACGCGATCCAGACACCGATGATCGCGCCGGCGACCAGGGCCACGCCGATGCGTACCCAGTCCATGGCGTCCTTCCGATCGACCTGCGCGGCAGCCTACTGACGCGGTGGGGTCACGTACGGGTGGGTGCCTGTGGAAGGTTCAGGAGTTATCCACAGGGTTGCTTGCGCCGGGCACCCGAGGCGGCATAGGAATGTCATCAGCACGTACCATCCCCAGCACCATCGAGGTCCCTATGTCGCAGGCCACGGCAATCGTCCGCGTTCCCGAACGCGTACCTCGCGCGTCCTCGCACTGTCGGGGGCGAGCCCGATGAGGCGCGTCATCGCAGCTGCCGGCGCCGTACTCGGGCTCGTTCTGGTGCTCGTCGGCGCGCCGTGGGCCCTCGCGGCCTGGGGCAAGGTCGGGCAGCTGGCCGAGATCGACTGGGCACGTGCGTTCGTCGTCCGGGACGACGGCCGGCTGCTGCTGGGCGTGCTGTCGCTGGTCGGCTGGCTGGCGTGGCTCGTCCTGTTCGTGTCCATCGTCGTCGAGACGGTCGAGGTGGTCGACCGGCTGCGTGCCGAGCGCGCGCACCGTCCCCATCGGCCGGTCGCCATGCCCGGACTGGACCTTCCCCGGCTGTTGGTTCGGGGTCTGGTCGTGAGCGTGGTGACGGCGGCGTTCGGGCTGGCACTGCCACGCGTACACGCACCCGCGGCCACGCAGACGGTCGGCGTCAGCGCACCGGTCGAGCAGTTCGCGCCCCAGAGTTTCGGCGATTCCTTACGGTCCGCTCCTTGGGTAGGCACTGACTTCGCGCCGGCGACGAGGCCGGCCGCCGTTCCGTCCAAGACGGCGCAGAAGCCGCTGCCGACGTCCACGCTGCACGTCGTCCAGCCGTACGACGACCTCCGTACGCTCGCCGCCCGCTACTACGGTGACGCCGCTCAGTGGCAACGGATCGCGGACGCCAACGGCGACCTGCTCAAGGGCCAGGCAGTTGTGCGTACGGGCTGGCGGCTGGTGATCCCGGACGTCGCCGCCTCGGACGGGACCTGCGTCGTCATCGTTGCCCGCGGCGACTCGTTGTCACGGCTCGCGGCCCGATACCTGGGCGACGGCGATCGCTGGCCGGAGATCTACGCGCTCAACCGTGATGTCGTCGACAACCCCGACGAGATCGACATCGGCTGGCGCCTGAAGCTGCCGTCCGGGGTTGTCCTGGCGTCGGGCGCACCAGTTGCGGCGAGCGTGTCGACGGGTACGGGACCGGCGTCGAGCTCCACGGCAGCAGCGAGCACGGTCTCGGCTCCGACGGCACCGCAGACCGCGACGCCGAGCACCCCGCCGGCAACGCCGGTGGACGAGCCCTCTGGCCTGGAGGTGTACGAGCACGGTGAGGTGCCCGTCGCGCCCGTCCAACCGGCCGCCGAGCCGAGCGCCCCGACTGCTGCGACCCAGGAGATCGACAGCGTCGAGGACCACCTGTCGGTCTCCCAGGCGCTGGCGATGGGCGTGGTCGGCACCGTGGGTGCTGGGATGGCATCCGCCGTGGTGCGCACAGTCCATCGCCGACGCGATGTACAGCTGGCGCTGCGGCCGGTGGGCCGGCGGATCCCGTACCCGTCGTCGGACACCATGCATGTCGAGTCCGCGCTCGCCATCGTAGGTCTGACCCCTCCTCCGGTACCTCCGGTGGTCGCTGGCCCGCCCGAGGACGACGAGCCGACGATCGTGGGGCCCCGGCGGGCGCTGCCGGACCCCA
>JAYUEA010000561.1:0-8694 GCA_043739465.1 Propionibacteriaceae bacterium | reverse complement strand
TCGACCAGGTCATCTACATCGACACCGCGTTCACGGCCACGCTGCTGCAGCAGCTCGGCGCGAAGGGTGGCGACGCGGCGGAGGCCTACATCGTGGCCCACGAGTACGGCCACCACATCCAGAACCTGCTCGGCACGATGGCGAAGGCCCAGTCGAGCACCCAGACCGGCGCGGGCTCGGCGCCCGTACGGCTCGAGCTCCAGGCCGACTGCTACGCCGGCGTCTGGTTCCGCCACTCGACCGACGACCCCAACGGCGTCATCAAGTCCGTCACCCAGGACGACCTCGACCGGATCGTCGACGCGGCCAAGGCCGTCGGCGACGACGCGATCCAGAAGATGCAGTCCGGCGCGGTCAACCCGGAGAGCTGGACGCACGGTTCGAGCGCCCAGCGCAAGCATTGGCTGGCCGTGGGCTTCAAGTCCGGCGACTGGAAGCAGTGCGACACGTTCTCCGCCGCCAACTTGGGCTGAGACCCACACCTGGTGGTCGCGCCCCACTAATGGGGCGTGACGTCCACGCCCGCGAGCGTCATGACCGTCTGGACGCCGTTCATCGAGAAGTACATGCGAGGGTCCGGCGTGCCGTCCTTGGCGCTGACGACGAGTGACCAGCCGGGCTGGGGCGTCGTGGTGCCTGCCTTGGTACGGATCCGCTGCAGCGACGAGTAGATGATCTCCGGCTTCACCAGCGTCGGGTCGAACGTGCTGAGAGTCGTGGTCTCGCGGCGGGTGGCCGTACGGGACGGAAGCCGCGGCTGCCTCACCGTCCGCACGATCGTGTCGAGCACCGCCACGTCGACGTACATCCCACCCTGGTTCGGCAGGATCCCCAGCGCGTTGATCGCCTTCTTCGAGCCGACGACGTCGGCGTACGCCTCCTGGATGCCCTCGAGCGTCGTCAGGTCGACCTGCGAGACCAGGCGTCCGTCCTTGCGGAAGAACACGGTCAGCGACTCGGGGTTGGTGGTGACGGTCATGTATACGGCGCGGTCCGCGTACTCCACGATCTGCAGCTGCTGGCCCGAGGACGACTTCGCCAGCGTCGCGGCGGCGTCGAACATCGCCCCCAGGTCGGAGATGTTGTAGTCGCGCGGGTCGAAGATCGCCTGGCCGACGAACTGGGTGTCGGAGTCGATGACGGCGACGGCGCCGTTGCGCCATCCCCAGGTCTTCGCGGTCATGCTGCTGACGACGCTCATCACCGCTTCGGTGGCAGAGAGCTCCACCTTGATGGCGTTGATGGTGCCCGCCGCGGCGACCAGCTCGCGGACGACAAGGGTGGCTTCGCCGGGCTCGAGGAAGTTTCGCGTCGGGACGGATGCGGAGGGTGTGGGCGTGCTCGTGGGCGAGACCGTCGGGGTGGGGGTCGTCACCGTCGACGAGCAGCCGGCGAGGCCCAACGCACCGGCGGCCACGCGAAGAAGAGCGCGACGTCCGAGCACCACGACAGGCTATCGCGAGGCAGGATGAGCGCGTGCGTCTCGATCGTCCGGCCCTGGAGGTCGCCCCTGAGCTGCTGGGTGCAGTGCTGACCGTGGACGGCGTCGCGGTGCGGTTGACGGAGGTCGAGGCGTACGAGGGCGAGGCCGATCCTGCCTCGCACGCCTGGCGGGGGGTCACTCCGAGGAACGCGGTCATGTACGGGCCGGCGGGCCGCCTGTACGTGTACCTCTCGTACGGCATCCACTCCTGCGTCAACATCGTCTGCGACGTCGAGGGTCGCGCGTCGGCGGTTCTGCTGCGTGCGGGAGAGGTCCTGGCGGGAGAGGAGCGTGTACGGATGCGGCGAGGGCCCGTTCCGTACATTCGGCTGGCCAGCGGTCCTGGCAACGTCGGCTCGGCACTTGGGCTGTCCCCGGCAGACTCGGGCCTCGCCCTCGACGGGGTCAGGGCCTCGCTCGTTCCGGGGCCGGCCGGTCAGGTGCGCAGCGGACCGCGGGTCGGCGTCAGCCGCGCACCCGACGTCCCCTGGCGCTTCTGGTTGGCCGGCGACCCGACGGTCAGCTCGTACGCGCGCTCGCCTCACGCCTGAACCCGCGCGCTTCGAGCAACCGACGGAGTCGTGGTGCGCCTCGCCGGGCGTTCAGTCGGAGTTGTGGTCGGAATGGGTGGAGAACTTGCTCGACGTAATCGTCCCTGTGATCAAGGAGACGGCGACACAATCGGGCCACCTCGACGTGGCGCGAGAGCTCATCGACGGGCACCAGCATCTGGTGATGACCTGATCGGGCCCTGATGATCCAGCCCGGACGCACTAGGTCCCGGGCCGGCTCATACCGGGTCCGGGACCTAACTCCATTTCACTTGAGACAGACCACGAACTCAGGGAGCGACACGCGTCGGACAGGGAAATGGCGGATGAACGTGACCGACTCATGACGATCTCCTCCCAGGTGTCGCGAGCCTCCGGACCCGGGACTACTGTGGTCCTACGTCGGGGCAGTCCGGCGGCAGTCTCCCGGACCAACGAAGGCCCGGGCTCACGGATCGAGGTCGAATCATGACGGAGCTCATCGAGTCGGAGACCAAGGACGCCACGGTGGTCGTCAGCCGCGTGGTGTCCCATCCCCTGAAATCCGTATGGACAGCACTTCTCAGTTCCGTCGGCATGGAGGCCCTGCTGGGCGAAGGCGGCCAGCTCGGTGACAAGGGCGATTCGTGGCGCGCGGCGGACGGCACGTACGGCGTGACCCGCAGCTTCCACGCCATGGAGCAGATCCGCTTCTCGTGGCACAAGAACCAGGACTCTCCCCGCACGCTGGTCGACGTCCACCTGATCGCGCAGGGCGACGACACGCTCATCGAGATCCGCCACGAGCACGTCGGTACGGACCTGGATCCGACCGAGATCGAGGCCCACTGGGCCGCGGCGCTCGATCGCATCGACAACGACGCACTCTGAGTCGACATGACCTGACAGGGCCCGGCGGATCTCCGCCGTGCCCGTGGCGGTGCTCGTCGCCTGTCCGTTCACGTACACGTCGTAGGCCCATCGAGACGCCGGTCGACCTCGTCCACGAGTTCCTCGGGGACCCGACGTCGGCTGCCTGAGGAGCACCGCGACGGAGTCGCCGTGCGTCTCGAAGGGCGGCCCCCATCAGGGACGCGTCAAGGTATTCCGGGGTGGCGTATGGGGGGCGTCAAGGCCTGAGCGGAATCTCGGACGGTCGCGTTGAGTAGGGACGTGACCAACATGACGTTCCGGACCCCGAAGCGGTTGCTCGTCGGCAACCCGATGCGGTCCAACCAGATGGGCGAGACCTTGCTGCCCAAGCGGCTGGCACTCCCGGTCTACTGCTCGGACCCGATCTCCTCGAACGCGTACGCGACGCAGGAGATCCTCCTCGTCCTCGCACTGGGTGGGGCGACGGCGGTTCTCGCGACCCCGTGGGTCGCGCTGGCGGTCGTGTCGCTGCTGGCGCTGGTGACCCTGTCGTACCGGCAGACCTGCTACGCCTACCCCGACGGCGGCGGCGCCTATGCCGTCAGCAAGGCCAACCTCGGGCGCAACGCGTCGCTGATCGCCGCGGCCGCGCTGATGGTCGACTACGTGATGACAGTGGCCGTGTCCATCGCGGCCAGCGTCGAGAACCTCACCTCGGCGTTCCCTGCTCTGCTCCCGTACCACGTCGAGCTCTGCATCGCCTTCATCGGCCTCCTGACGCTCATGAACCTCCGCGGCGTCCGCGAGTCGGGGACGCTGTTCGCGATCCCCACGTACGGGTTCATCGTGAGCGTCTTCGTGATGCTGATCGGTGGCTTCTTCCAGCTCGCCTCCGGCCACGCACCCGTCGCCGAGTCGTCGAGCTTCGGCTTCTCCCACGGCGGTCCGGTCGGGGCGGCCCTGATCATCCTGCTGCTGCGCGCGTTCGCCTCCGGCTGTACGTCGCTGACCGGCGTCGAGGCCGTGAGCAACGGCGTTCCCACGTTCCGCAAGCCGAAGAGCCGCAACGCCTCGACGACGCTGCTGGCCATGGGCGGTCTGAGCATCGCGATGATGGGCGGCATCGCCGTGCTGAGCACGGTCGCGGGCGTACACATCGCCGACGACCTCTCTGGTCTGGTGGGCGTGCCGAACGGCTACGAGCAGCGCACGGTGCTCGCGCAGCTCTCCGCGTCGATCTTCGGCAACAACTCGTTCGGCTTCTTCGCGGTCCAGATCTCCACGACGCTCATCCTGGCGATGGCCGCTAACACCGCGTTCAACGGCTTCCCGATCCTCGCCTCGATCCTCGCCGAGGACCGGTTCCTCCCCAAGCAGTTCACCCGCCGCGGCGACCGCCTCGTGTTCAGCAACGGCATCGTGATCCTGTCCGGCATCGCGATCGCGCTGATCGTGGCGTTCGACGGCTCGGTGACCCGCCTCATCCAGCTGTACATCCTCGGCGTCTTCGTCTCGTTCACGCTCAGCCAGAGCGGCATGGTCGTGTACTGGCGGCGGATCGCGACCGAGCACGGCTGGACGTCCAAGCACCTGGTCTCCGCCGCGATCAACGGTGTCGGCGCGATCGCCACCGCCGTGGTCCTCGTGATCGTGCTGATGACCAAGTTCACGCACGGCGCCTACCTCGTGGTCATCGCCATACCGGTCCTCGTCTTCGCGATGTTCAAGGTCAAGGCGCACTACGAGAAGGTGTCGCGGCAGCTCGCGCCCAGGGCCGGCGGGATGATCCTGCCGAGCCGGACGCATGCTGTGGTGCTCATCAGTCAGCTCAACGAGCCGGCCCTCAAGGCGCTCGCCTCCGCCAAGGCGATCCGCGCCAGCACGACCATCGCGCTGCACGTCGACGTCCACCGGCGTCGCACGGAGAAGCTGATGCACGAGTGGTCCGACCGGGGGATCTCGGTGCCGCTGCGGATCATCGCCTGCGAGTACCGCGACCTCATCGAGCCGGTGATCAAATACCTGTCGCGCATCGAGATGGGGCCGCGCGACGTGGTGCAGGTCTTCGTGCCCGAGTACGTGACCGGCCACTGGTGGGAGGCTGTCCTGCACAACCAGAGCGCGCTGCGACTCAAGAGTCGCCTGCTGTACATGCCGGGCGTGATGGTGACCAGCGTCCCGTACCAGCTGAAGTCCGCCGAGCAGTACAGCCTCGAGCCGGCCGGCTCGGCCGCGTACGGCCATGAGTCCTACCCGGCGACCACCCCGTCCGTCGAGCTCGTACAGGCCGCGCCTGTACGAGCGGGTGAGGCCCCGGGGTCGCAGCCCTCGGATGGGCAGTCTGACCCCGCCGCTGTCGCGACGACCGAGGATCTGGCACTGTCTGGTAAGTGAGCGAACACCTCGTTGCCGACAGGAGCAGCGGCCTGGCCACGATCCTGTCACGCCGACGTCAGGTGTACGGGGTCGTGGTCGCCGCGTTCGCACCACCGCTGCTCACCCTGCTGCTCCTCCCAACGCGCGAGCACCTCGGGCTCGACACCGTACTTCTCCTGTTCGTCCTGGCCAGCGTCGTCGCCTCGGCGGTCGGCGGCATCCTGCCTGCGGTCGTCGCGTCGGTCATCAGCGGCGGACTCGCGAACTTCTTCTTCGCCGTCCCGTACGGCACATTCGTCGTCGAGAGCCCGACCGAGGTCGTGGATCTCGTCATCTTCTTGGCGGTGTCGTTGCTCGTCGGCGTGACGACCGAGCTCACCGCCCGAGCGAGCGCCAGAGCGGAGCGGCACCGGCTAGAAGCCACGTGGATCGCCGAGGTCGGGACCCGCGAGCCGGGACGGGCGTCGGTCGAGGTCGTGCTCGCCGAAGCTCTCGAGATGTACACGATGCACGCGGCCTCCCTCGTCCGTGACGGCCGGGTTCTCGTGTCCGCCGGAGCGGCCGGCCCCGACGACCAGGTGCTCGAGCTGGTGGCCGGAGAGGGCCTGACCCTCCAGCTGTCCGGACCAGAAAGGGTCGGCGAGAGCCGGAGCCTCTTGGGGTCATGGGCGTTGACGGCCGGCCAGCTGTGGCGCACCCAGGAGCTCGCCGCCCAGGCGCGTCGGTCCCAGGAGCTGGTCCGGGTCGATGAGCTGCGGGCCAGCCTCTTGGCGGCGGTGGGGCACGACCTCCGCAACCCCCTGGCTGCTGTCACTGCGGCCGCGTCGACGTTGCAGCAGACCGACATCGAGCTCACCGACGAGGAGCGCGAGGAGCTGCTGGAGACGATCGTCGACCACGCTGGGCGTCTCAACGACCTCATCGCCAACCTGCTGGACATGAGCCGCATCCAGGCCGGCGCCCTGTCCGTACATCCCGAGCCCACCGTCCTGCTCGGTGTCCTGCGAGGGGTGGTACGGCTCGGCGAAGGGCGCGTCGAGCTCGACATCCCGGACACGTTGCCCCTGGTCACGGCGGACGCCGGTCTCCTGGAACGGGTGATCGCCAACCTCGTTGACAACGCGGATCGCCACCTGCCGAAGGGCGAGCGGGTGCTGATCCGCGCGACCGTTGAGGGCACGAAGCTGGTCGTCGGGGTGGTCGACCACGGGCCCGGGGTGGCGCCGGAGCGGATCACCGAGATCTTCGCCCCGTTCCAGCACTTCGGCGACCGCACGACGACCGGCGTCGGTCTCGGCCTGGCCATCGCGAAGGGCTTCACCGAGGCCATGGGCGGTACCCTCGGCGCGTCGCACACTCCCGGTGGCGGCCTGACGATGACGATCACCTTGGAGGTAGCCGATGCAACGGCTGCTCATCGTTGAGGACGAGCCCGCTTTGCGGCGGGCCCTGACGATCAACCTCCGGGCGAGGTCGTACGAGGTCATCCCGGTCTCCGACGGGCACGGTGCCCTCCGCGCGGCCGCGGCCAGCCCGCCCGACCTCGTGGTCGTCGACCTCGGCCTCCCTGACATGGACGGCATCGACGTGATCGCCGGGCTGCGTGGCTGGTCGACGGTGCCGATCATCGTGCTGTCGGCGCGCGACTCCCAGACCGAGAAGGTGCGCGCGCTGGACGCGGGCGCCGACGACTACGTCACCAAGCCGTTCGGGATGGACGAGTTCGTGGCACGGGTGCGGGCGGCCCTGCGCCGCGCCGACATCCCACAGTTGACAACCGGACCGGTCGTAGAGACACCAGAGTTCAGGCTCGACCTGGCGGCCAAGCGCGCCACGCGCGAGGGAGCGGAGGTCAGACTGACGCCGACGGAGTGGCATCTCGTCGAAGCACTCGTACGCCACCCGGGCGTCCTCGTCGCCGGCACCCAGCTGCTGAGCGAGGTCTGGGGCCCTGGGTACGAGAAGGAGACCAACTACCTCCGCGTGTATTTCGCCCAGATCCGCCGCAAGCTCGAGTCAGACCCCAGCCAGCCGCGCCACTTCGTCACCGAGCCGGGACTCGGCTACCGGTACGAGCCCTGAACTGATCGGCGGCCAGTAGGGTTCCGGCGTGATCCGGGTCGCCACATTCAACGCCAACGGGATCCGGGCAGCGGTGAGGCGGGGGTTCGGGGATTGGCTCACCGCGCGCGACTGCGACATCGTCGCGATCCAGGAGCTGCGTTGCTCTGTGGCCGACCTGCCGGAGCTGCCGGGCTACCACCTCGCGTATGACGCCGGCATGCTGCCCGGCCGCAACGGGGTCGCGGTGCTGTCGAAGGTCCCACCACTGGACGTACGCCCCGGCATCGGTCGCCTCGCCTTCGACCACGAGGGCCGCTACCTCGAGGTCGACCTCGACCTCGACGGCAGAAGGGTGACCGTGGGCAGCCTGTACGTGCCGAAGGGCGGTCGCGCCGACGAGCCCGATCGACGCCGGTACGAGCACAAGCTGCGCTTCATCCGGGCGCTGAAGCCGTTCCTCGCAGAGACCCGTCGCCGGGCGCAGGGCGCCGGTCGCGACTATCTCGTCATGGGTGACATCAACGTCGCGCACACCCGCCAGGACCTGCGCAACGCCACGGCGAACAACCGCCAGGTCGGCTTCCTGCCCGAGGAGCGCGAGTGGTTCGGCTCGCTGCTGTCGCCCAGGACGCTCGTCGACGTCGTCCGGGCAGTGCACCCGCAGGCCCAAGGCCCGTACTCCTGGTGGCGCTGGGGACCCGGTCCGTTCGACAACGACGTCGGCTGGCGGATCGACTACCACCTCGCCACGCTGCGCCTGGCGCGAGCTGCAACGAGCGCCGTCACCGACCGCGAGCGGGACTACGCCTCCCGGATGTCCGACCACGCCCCCGTGGTCGTCGAGTACTCGTCCGAGCCAACGCGGTCGGCCAACAGTGGCGGCTCGCTGAGAAGTTGACCCGGGTGCGGGACTCCCACGTGGCTGACGCACGCGCGAAGGGCGACGGTGCCTGGCTTATCAGCGCCGAGGGGCGTCGAGGGAATCCCAACTCCGACGTTGCATGGGTTACCAGGTCGTCGGCGGCCCGCATAACCCGGCCAACGTAGGAGGTGGGATCCGTGACCCCTGCCGGGCAGGTCACAACCCGTGCAACGTAGGAGTCGGCCCCCTTGTCGGGCGAGAGTGGCGGTCAGCGCTGTGAAGGACCAGCCCGCCCACGACGCATCCCCGAACGTTCGGCCACGCTCAGGGGAGCGCGAGTGGAGGATCACGGGCCGGAACTGAGGGTTCCGGGAAGTGCAATGATGTGCAAAAGCCCTAGTCGCAGCGGGTTCCACAGGGTCTCGACAGGGCAAAGTGAACAGTTGGTGACCAACCCCGGGCCTGGCTGGTGAACAGCAGGTGTCCTGGGCAACGATCATGACGTG
>JAYUEA010000560.1:0-2902 GCA_043739465.1 Propionibacteriaceae bacterium | reverse complement strand
AGCCTGTCCGGTCGTACGTTTAGAGCCTGTCCGGTCGTACGAGAGCCTGTCCGATTGCGTACGGGTCAGCGGTCCGAGGACGCTCCCCAGATCTTCGTGAGGTAGTCCTTCATCGAGCGGTCGGAGGAGAAGAAGCCCGAGCGGGCGACGTTGAGGATGGCGGAACGGGTCCAGCCCTCCTCGTCGGCGTACGCCTTCTCGACCTCAGCCTGCGCGTCCATGTAGGCCTGGTAGTCAGCCAGGGCCATGAAGCGGTCTTGGTAGAGCAGGTTGCTCACGACAGGGTCGAACGCGTTGCGCTCTCCGCCGGAGAACGCCCCTGACGCGATCAGGTCGAGGGCGCTCTTCAGGTCGGGGTTCGACTCGTAGTAGGTCGACGGGTGGTAGCCCGCCAGCTGAAGGTCGGACACCTCGGGCTCGGTCATGCCGAACAGGAAGAAGTTGTCGTCGCCCACGAGCTTGCGGATCTCGACGTTCGCACCGTCGTCCGTACCGACCGTGATCGCGCCGTTCAGCGCGAACTTCATGTTGCCCGTGCCCGACGCCTCCATGCCTGCGAGCGAGATCTGCTCGGACAGGTCGGCCGCCGGGATGAGCTTCTCGGCCAGCGTGACGTTGTAGTTCGCCGGGAAGGCCACCTTGAGCCGGCCCTCGACGCGCTTGTCGGCGTTGATGGTCTCCGCGACGCAGTTGATGAGGTAGATCGTCTCCTTGGCCACCTTGTAGCCGGGCGCTGCCTTGGCGCCGAAGATGACCGTACGGGGCGTGATCGTTGCCGGGTCGACACGGCCCGAGAGCAGCCGGTCGTAGAGCGTGACGACGTGGAGCAGCTTCAGCGACTGCCGCTTGTACTCGTGCAGGCGCTTCACCATGACGTCGAGCAGGTGGCCATCGGGCAGGTCGATGCCGTCGCGGGCCCGCAACAGGTCGTACAGGCGGGTCTTGTTCCTGGCCTTGACGTCGCGGAACGCCTTGCGGAAGTCCTCGTCCTCGGCGTACGGCTCGAGCTCCTCCAGCCGCTCCAGGTCGGTGACCCACCCGGGGCCGAGGGCATCGGTGATGACGCCGCTGAGGGCCGGGTTCGCCAGGCGTACGAAGCGGCGGGGCGTGACGCCGTTCGTGACGTTCGTGAACTTGTCGGGGAAGTGGCTCGAGAAGTCGGGGAGCACCTTCTCGGCGAGCAGCTGCGAGTGCAGGGCCGCGACGCCGTTCACCTTCACGCCGGCGACGGTGGCGAGGTACGCCATCCGTACGGAGCGCTGGGGGTAGTCGGTGACGATCGACATCCGGCGGGCCCTCAGCTCGTCGTCGGGGTAGGCCTCGCGGACCTCCTCGAGGAACTCGTCGTTGATCTTGCAGATGATCTCGAGGTGGCGCGGCAGCAGCCGGCCCAGCAGCTCGACCGGCCACATCTCCAGGGCCTCGGGAAGCAGCGTGTGGCACGTGTACGCGAAGCACTGCTTCGTGACCTGCCACGCCTGATCCCACTCGAACTTGTTCTCGTCGACGAGGATCCGCATCAGCTCGGGCACCGCGATCACGGGGTGGGTGTCGTTGAGCTGGAAGATGATCCGCTTCGGCAGGTCGTGGAGGTCGAAGTCCTCCTCGAGCATCTGGTCGATGAAGTCGCGCAGCGAGCAGGCGACGAAGAAGTACTGCTGCTGAAGGCGCAGCTCCTTGCCCTGCGGTGTCGAGTCCTCGGGGTAGAGCACCTTGGTGATGTTCTCGGCGAAGGTCTGCGCCCGTACGGCCTCGGCGTAGTCACCCGCGTTGAAGATCGCGAGGTCGAACGCCTTCGTGGCCTGCGCGCTCCACAGGCGGAGCGTGTTCACGCGGCCGTTCTGGTAGCCAGGGACCATGTAGTTGTACGGGATTCCGAGGACGTTCCACGCGGGGACCCAGCGGCTGCGCTCGACACCGTTGTCCAGGTACGTCTCCGTGTGGCCGCCGAAGTCGACCTGGACAGCCGCCTCGGGGTGCGGGAACTCCCATGGGCCGCCGAGAGCGAGCCACGTGTCGGGCTGCTCGACCTGGCGGTTGTCGACGAAGGTCTGGCGGAAGATGCCGTACTCGTAGCGGATCCCGTAGCCGATACAGGGCACGCTCATCGTCGCGAGCGAGTCGATGAAGCAGGCGGCGAGACGACCGAGGCCACCGTTGCCGAGGCCCGGCTCCACCTCCTGCGCGCGGAGCGTGGCGATGTCGAGGCCGCACGCCTCGACGGCCTTCGCGGCGATCTCGGTGAGGTCGGTCGCGAGGAGCGCGTTGCCGAGCTGACGGCCCAGCAGGTACTCCGCCGACAGGTAGCCGACCGTCTTCGCCTTCGACGTGCGGTTGTGGCGCAGCGTCTCGAGCCAGCGCGCCATGAGGTAGTGGCGCACGGTCTTGGCGAGCGCGAGGTACTGGTCGTTGACCGTCGAACGAGACAGCGCGACGCCCTGGCTGCCGTTGAGCTCCCGCAGGAACTCCTTGACGAAGCCGTCGACCGAATGCGGCGGTGTTGTCACGGGCGCTTGGGCGATTGGGTGCGTGGGCGGGAACGCAGGCCCCACGAGGTGGGTCTCCGTGATCGGCGTCTCGTCAGCGTGGATCGTGGGTGGATCCTTCACGACCATGTCGTCCTTCAAGGACTCAGCACTCATTGGGTCACCGTAACCTGGTCATGTATCAGGCATGAAACGCGGCCACGTCGTCCGACAGGCGAACAGGGCTGGTCCCTGTGCCCGATCGTGTGCGGATGGGCGGGATGCCCCCTCGCGACACCCGACGCCTCCGGCTCAGGTCGGCTCCCTGAGGAGTTGGCCGGCGGAGCCTGCCAACTGTCTCGAAGGGCGGCCCAGCGGCGGAGTCGGGCAGCAGCGTTCCACGGCTGTCGTACGTCCGTGTCAGGATGGTTGTCATG
>JAYUEA010000559.1:0-8722 GCA_043739465.1 Propionibacteriaceae bacterium | reverse complement strand
CCCAGAAACTGCTCGACGGCTGCCCGATGAGCACCGGGGTGCTGATCTATGAGGCTATGCCCATGTAGCGGGCAGGCGACCGCGCGAGCTTACGCACCTTCCGGGATCATCAGCTCAGTACCTGGCGGCGCCCTTCGAAGGCGCGGCCGAGGGTGATCTCGTCGGCGTACTCGAGGTCGCCACCGACAGGCAGGCCCGAGGCGAGGCGGCTCACGGCGACGCCCATGGGGAGCAGGAGGCGGGAGAGGTACGTGGCCGTCGCCTCGCCCTCGAGGTTCGGGTCCGTGGCGAGGATGACTTCGGTCACCGTGCCGTCGGCGAGGCGCTGGCACAGCTCGCGGATGCGCAGGTCGGCCGGGCCGCGGTTGTCGATGGGGCTGATCGAGCCGCCTAGCACGTGGTAGCGGCCGCGGAACTCGCGCGTCCGCTCGATCGCGACGACGTCCTTCGACTCCTCGACGACGCAGATTGCCGTCTGGTCGCGGCGGGTGTCGCGGCAGATCCGGCACAGGTCCTCGGACGAGATGTTGAAGCAGATCTGGCAGAACCGCACCTGCTCCTTGACGCGGATCAGCGTCTCGGCGAGACGGGTCACGTCTTCCGTGGGCTGGTCGAGCAGCCAGAAAGCGATGCGCTGCGCGCCCTTCGGTCCGATGCCGGGCAGGGACGCCAGCTCGTCGATGAGGTCCTGGACCGGTCCTTCGTACACCTGGTTCTCGCTCAGAAACCCATGTCGGGCATCTGCGGCATGAACGCCTCCTGGACGCTCGCCGCCTTCGCGTTGGCGTCACGTACAGCCGCGATCACGAGATCAGCCAGCGTCTCGGTGTCCTCCGGGTCGCACGCCTCGGGCGTGATGACGAGCCCGATGAGCTCCCCGGTGCCTTTGATGGTCGCCGTGACGAGCCCGCCGCCGGCCGTACCGGTCAGCTCTGTCGTCGCCAGCTTCTCCTGGGCGCTCTGCAGCTGAGACTGCATGGCGGCAGCCTGTGCCATCAGGTCGTTGAGGTTGAAGTTCTCCACTTCTGCGGTCCTTTCAGTCGTCGATGACCTCAGCATGCAGCACGTCGCGCAGCAAGCTCTCGGCATCAGTGTCGGCCACATCCGGGTCGTCGCGGTCACCGACGTCGATCACGACCGACGGCTCGGCGACCTCCGCAGCCTGGGCTCGCGCCGCAGCGAGCAGCGCCGACCGACCTGTCGTGGTGGCAGCCTCCGGCTCGGCGCGCCACTCATCGGCGGAAGTGGCAGTCTTCGTCGTCTCGTCAGCGTCGGAGACGTCAGGTGACGCGGGCGAGTCCGGAGAGTCGGCATCGACGGGAGCGGCGGCGGCAGGTGCCGGACGGCCACCCTTCATCTCGCTCTCCAGGAGCGCCGAGATGCGCAGATCGGCACCCATGACTTCGACGAGCGCGTCGCGCAGCACGTCGTCGCTGCCTCCCTTGAGGAAGCTGTCGCGCGCGCCGGGGTTCGCGAACGAGAGCACGAGCGTGCCCTGGGACACCTCCGCCACCTGCGCGTGCTGCGAGATCGTCATCCACGTGAACCGGCGACGACGCTTGACCTCCTCGAGGATGTCGGGCCACAGCCGCCGCACGTCCGTGGCCACCGGGCCGCCTGCGACAGGCTCCTGGGCGGGGGTCGGCTCAGGGGCGGGCGGCGCTGCGACGGGCTGAGGAGCTTCCTGTACGGGAGCGGCCGGCTCCTGGTCGCGTACGACCCTCAACGCCGGACGGGTCTGGGCCACCTCGGTGGGAGCCGCCTGGTCGCGGTCGACCGGAGGCACCCAGTCGTCCTCGGGCGGAGGCTCGTCCCAGCCACGCTTGCGCGCAGGCTCCTCCGCGCGTACGGCCGCGGGACGCTCGGGTGCGGGCACCGCGACCGGCTTCACCACAGGAGCCGGCGGAGCCACGACCGGAGCGCCCGCCGCAGGAGCAGCCGCTGAGCCACTCGCAGGACCGCTCGTCCCATGTGAACTGTCCGGCATGCCGAGTCGCCGCTCGAGCCGGTCGAGGCGAGCGTGGATGCCGCGCCCGTCGACGTCGGCGCCGGGCAGCAGCACCCGCGCGCACATGAGCTCGAGGTGGAGCCGTGGCGCGGTGGTGCCGCGCATCGCGACGAGGCCTTCGGCCATGACCTCGGCCGCACGGCTCAACTCGCCCGCGCCGATGCCCGCGGCCTGTACAGCGAGCCGCTCGGCCTGGTCGGACGCCACGTCGATGAGCCCGGACGACGCCGCATCGGGTACGGACGCGACGATGACCAGGTCGCGCAGCCGCCGCAGCAGGTCCTCGGCGAACCGCCTCGGGTCCTGACCGACCTCGATCACCTTGTCGATGGTCGCGAACACGCCGGCGCCGTCACCGGCGGCGAACGCGTCGACGATCTCGTCGAGCAGCGCGTCGGGCGTGAAGCCGAGAAGAGCGACGGACTGGTCGTACGTGACGCCCTTCTCTCCTGCACCGCCCAGCAGCTGGTCCAGTACGGACAGCGAGTCTCGTACAGATCCCGCCCCCGCTCGTACGACCAGTGGCAGCACCGACGGCTCGATCGGCACGCCCTCGGCGTCGCACAGGCGGCGCAGGTAGTCGCCCAGCACCCGGGGCGGCACCAGCCGGAACGGGTAGTGGTGGGTGCGGCTGCGGATCGTGCCGATGACCTTCTCGGGCTCGGTCGTCGCGAAGATGAACTTCACGTGCGGCGGCGGCTCTTCGACGAGCTTGAGCAGCGCGTTGAAGCCCGCGGTCGTGACCATGTGGGCCTCGTCGACGATGTAGATCTTGTAGCGGCTGTGCACCGGAGCGAAGAACGCCCGCTCGCGAAGGTCGCGCGCGTCGTCGACGCCGCCATGGGAGGCCGCGTCGATCTCGATGACGTCGATGCTCCCGGAGCCGCCGCGCGCCAGGTCGAGGCACGACTGGCAGTGCCCGCACGGTTCCGGCGTCGGCCCGTTCTCGCAGTTGAGAGCCCGCGCCAGGATGCGGGCGCTGGTCGTCTTGCCACAGCCGCGAGGCCCGGAGAACAGGTACGCGTGATTGACCCGGTTGTTCGTCAGCGCCCGCTTCAGCGGCTCGGTCACGTGCTCCTGGCCGATGACGTCGCCGAAGGTGTCGGGCCGGTAGCGCCGGTACAACGCCAGCGGTGCCTCGGGAATCTCTGCCGCGCGCGTGGGCCGGGCCGGCGGATCAGCGACGATCGCCACCGCAGAAGCAGCCACCGGAACCGGTTCGTCAGCAATCTTCGACGCGGCCTGCGACTTCGTCACCTTCGCCTTCGGGGCATCCTCCACCGGCGCCCCGGGAACGTCCTCGATGACGACCGCAGCAGGTTCTCGGGGCGCGTCGAAGAGGCTCGGGCCGTCCTGGTCCCCGAAGTCCAGCTCGTCGTACTCGTCGTCCACGCGCCACAGACTATGCGAGCCGTCCGACAGTCGCTGCCCTCGGGTGAGTACCCGGTCTCTGGCGCGCGACCCAGCCCGCTCGGATCCGCGTCACGAGCAGCCCGGAAAACACGAAGTCGGGGGCCACCCGGCCACCACCATCCGCGGTGCCCGATGCAACCCCCGACTTCGTTCGGTCGAGATTCCGACCCGATCGCCATAGCGACCACCCCTGCTTCGAGACCGTCGTGCGATGACCGCACCCGCCTGCCGGAGCTGAACCTCTCCGGCCCTTGCGTAGCCGTCGCCCGGTGACGTGCGATGTCCCTGCACGTCCGACGGATTCATGGGAGCAGAGCCCCATTTCAATCCCCCCGTGAGCTGCGGTCTCCGGTGTCTCGACAAGCACGCTAACGCCCGTATCACACGAAGGACAGTTCCATGAGATGACTCTCATCGACGTGCGCTCTCGATTCCGGTCGAGGCTTCTGGCGGCGGGTGACTTCTCTCACTCAGGCTGACAAAACAGCACAACCCACTCCTCGGGCTATGGAAGCCCTTGTCCACACCCCGTCGCCGACAGCAGCCGTGCGGCTCGTCGCGCGCTGGCGCTACGGAGCGGACCTCGGCTGGTTGGGACCTGGCCACCGACGAGAGCCACCCGGAACACCCCGAACCGAACAGAACACCCCGCACGAGGGGTGTTCTGTCACATTCAGGGTGTTCAGGGCCCTAGTGTCGCGTGGCCGAGACGGTGGGAGCCCTCAAGCCCCCGGGCGTACCGAACCCATGTGCGGTCCGAGCGGCTCGTCCTCTGCCGACTCCGCGACCTTCGGGATGTAGCTCTGCGGCTCCTGCTGGAACGTCGTGAGACACGCCATGGAGTCGAAGAGATAGGTCTCGCCCTCGTACTCCTCCATGAGCGCGGAACCGGAATCCACGGGCTTGCCACACACTGGGCAACGCACTGAGTCGGACATGTCGACCTCCTTGTCGGATAGTCATCCCGTACCCGGCCCCGAGGACCCCAAACAGAGGGCTCACGCTGTCGCGACGGCGGCCGAACGACCGCTGCGAGTCCGTACGAACACCGCCGCACCCGCCACCACCAGAGCCGCCACGATCGCTGCGACCCCCACCAGTGACGAGGCCGGCTCGCTCGTGAGACGACCGACGGCGATCCAGGACAGGCCCCACGCCATCGCCACAGCGATGCCGATGCGACCCCCGAGCGTGCGGGCGAGCACGACGCCGATCGCCGCGGCCACCGCGACCACGAGGACAGCGATCCACTGCGCGATCCCGATCGCGGGGTTCACCCCGGAGGCCACCAACGTCGCGGTGATGTTCGCGGCCGTCGCGACGGAGACCCAGCCCAGGTACAGCCCGTACGTCCCGTCGACGAGCACCCCGAGGTCGCTGTACGTACCCGGAGCCGGTCAGGACCCGTCGATGACGGCCGGGTTCTCGTGCTCGGGCGGGACATCGGCAAAGTGGTGGCGCGCCTGCTGCTCATCCTCGTGGTCCTGCTCTCGGGCGGTGGCGACGTCGTAGTCGTTGTCCAGACGCTCATCGTCCCGCTCGCTCTCCACGTCGGGCCGGGCGCTCTCGTTGTTGTGGCTGAGGGTCTCGTTGCGGTCGTCGCTCATCAGGACTCCTTCACGGCCAGGACCGGTGCAGTCAGCCGTACCTCCGAACGTACCCGCGCCATCCTCACATCCCCACGAGCAGTACAGGACCTCCCCACGACCAGAGCCAGACCTGCGTCCGCCCGAGATCCGCTACACGTTCTCCGGCTCGGCGCCCGTCTCGATGACCCGGGAGGCTACCTCGCGCAGCTTGAGGTTGCGGTTCTGGCTGGCCTGCTTGAGGCGGTCGAACGCCTGGCCGGGCAGCAGCTTGTGCCGCTCCACGAGGATGCCGACCGCCTGTCCGATGAGTCGGTGGCTCTCGACGGCGGTCTCGAGGTTGGCCTGGCGGTCGGCCGACCGCTGCAGGGCGACCACCCGGTCGACGGCGAGGCCGAAAGCCTGGGCGAGCAGGTCGGCGGCGATCATCTCGTCGAGGCTGATGCGGCGGGGCCGCGGGAACTGTACCCAGGCCCTGGCACCTGTCGTACCGGTTTGGGGCACTAACAGGATGCCCGTACGAAGGCTCGTCGTGTCGGCGCTGGGCTCCCCCGCGAGGCCCACGGCGACCTCGTCGTGCAGGTCCTGGGGTCCGACGTCCTTGCCGGAGGCGAAGAGGTACGGGCGCTCGACCATCACCTGGATCGTGCTGCCACCGTCGAACAACAGCTCGAAGCCGTGCTCGGCCACACCCAGCAGGGTCGCCAGGTCATCGGTGCGGGCGAAGTCGGCGCTGACGCGCGCAGCGGCCGCCCTGCGATCCTGTGCCTGCTTGTCGCGGGTGATGTCGCGCAGCACCCGGATCCGGGCGCTCAGCCCTGTACGTGGCTGCTCGACGCTCGTCCCACTGGTGTGC
Organism: Propionibacteriaceae bacterium; assembly: GCA_043739465.1. GTDB lineage: Bacteria > Actinomycetota > Actinomycetes > Propionibacteriales > Propionibacteriaceae > Fen-668. Next base: position 2,859 of record JAYUEA010000559.1, on the reverse strand, counting down.
ACCCAGATGGGCCGCCGGTCGACGGTGTACATCACCGTGTCCGCCTCGACGTCGTCGCTGCGCAGCGCGCCGTCCATCATGTGCTGGATGGTCTCCCGCGCGTCGGGGTCCTCCGCCTCCGTGGGCCACCACGGGAAAGGCGGCGAGAACGGGCCGTCGGCCAGGCTATAGCCGAACAGGTCGACGAACGCCTGGTTCAGCTCGACCACATGACCGTCGCGGTCGAAGATCACCAGCGGATCACGCAACGCGTACATGACGGCACGGCGCCACGCCGCGTCGGCGGAGCGTTCCCTGGCGCGCGCCAGGTTGGCCGCCAGCCGGTCCCGGAGGTCGGTCACCGTGAACGGCTTCCTCACGAAGTCGTCGGCACCCAGCGCCAACCCGCTCGCGGACGCGTCGCCGCTCGCGGAGAGCATGACGACGGGCACCTCGCGAAGGCTCACGTCGGCACGGATCTGGCGTAGGAGCTCGAGCCCGTCCATGCCCGGCATCGCCAGGTCGGTCAGCACGAGGTCGACCTCACCTGCGCGGAGCTCTTCCACCACGGCGGCCCCGTCCCGGACCAGCGCCACCTCGTAGTCGTCGGACAGGCAGTCGGCCAGGAACTTGGCCAGCTCGGGGTCGTCCTCGGCGACGACTAGCCGCGCGACCGCCGTGCGCGCCGGTACGGTATGAGGCCGATCAGGCTCCATCCACGTGTCGATCTCGTCGAGGAACGACGTCACGCGACGCGGAGTCACGGACTGTCCCGTGACGGCCCCGGGTCGCGACGGCTGGAAGGGCAGCCGCACGGTGAACGTCGTGCCCCGGCCGACGGCCGACTCCACGGTCACCTCACCGTCCAGCAGGCGGGCCAGCTGGCGCACCATCGCCAGGCCGATGCCGGCTCCGGACGACGAGCGCGCGCCGGGCTGCGGTGGCAGCCGTTCGAACCTCGCGAAGATCCGGTCGAGGTCCTCCAGTGCGACGCCGATGCCGGTGTCGGTGACGATGATCGCGTAGTGGTCGTCCTCGTCCTCGGCGAGCTGAAGCGTGACCTGGCCGTTCGGCGTGAACTTGAGCGCGTTGCTGAGCAGGTTGGAGACGATCCGCTCGAGGAAGTCACGGTCGAGAAGAGGCTTGGTCGTCAGGTCGGGGACGTCCACGACGAAGTCCAGGCCGGCCCGCGCGAAGGCCGGGGCGAACTCGGTGGCCAGAGCCCGCATCTGACCTGCGACGTCCACCTGCTCTGCGTGGGGAACGAGACGTCCCGCCTCCATCCGGCTGAAGTCGAGCATCGCCTCGACCATCCGGGTCAGCCGGTTGACGTTGGACTGCACCAGCGCCAACGCCTTCCGCGTGGCCTCGCTGAGGCCCGGATCGCGTTCGAGGACATCCTGCACGGGCGCCGAGATGAGAGCCAGAGGAGTACGCAGCTCGTGGCTGACACCGGCGAAGAACGCCGACTTGGCCCTGTCCAGAGCCGCCATCTCGCTGACGCGACGCCGCTGCGCGACGAACTCGCCATGGCTCAGCAGTGCTGCCCCGCTGACGTCGGCCACCAGCGCGTAGTAGTCCGTCAGCAGCCCATCGTCAGGGAGCGCGGAGGGCTGGCCGAGCAGCAGGACGTGGGTGACCCGTCCGTCCTCAGGATCCCGAAGAGGGTAGGCGTGCCATCTACCGCCCTCCGCCGCGATCCCCACCTGGACCTCACCGCTCGCTAAGCAGTCAGCGAGCAGCGCTGCCTGGTCGGCGGACATCTCGACTTCGCCGAAGGTGGCGAGACGAGGCTCGTCCTCGTCGGTGTCGGCTGCGTACAGGGCTGCGCCCACGTGGTCGCGGAGGTTGGTGGACAGGATGTCCATGACGGCCCTGGCAACCTCGATCTCCGAGGCTGGCTCCTTGAGGTCCCGGCCCAAATCGGCCAGTGTTCGCAACCGCCGAGCAGCCAGCACCTCGGGGGTGGTCTCGATGAAGGCTGAGAACACCCCCGCCGGTACGCCGTCGCAGATGATCGGGGCGGAGCTGGTGGTGAAGTAGCACTCCTCCAGCGGGACGCGGCGGTTGAGGGGGAACAGTAGGTCCACCGCGAAGTACGAGGTGCCGTCGCGCATCGTCGCGAGCACGTGCTCCCTGACATGGGCAGCCGTCTCGGGCCACACGTCGAGCGTCGCGCCACCGAGGGCGTTCGCGAACCGCAGGTCCCCGTACAGGCCGCGACACGCGTCGTTGTAGATCACCGTCAGCTGAGGACCCCACTGGACGGACATCGGCAGGAGCGACCCCAAGCACAGAGTCACAGCGTCGCGCAGCGGTGTCGACCAGTCCTCGATGCGACCGAGCGGTGTGGTGTCCCAGTCGAAGGCCGCGACCCGGCGACCCATCTCGCCCTGGACCGAGAGCCAGTCCAGCCACAGCGTGAACCCGGTCGACGCGGTGCCGTCCGAGGGCACACGGTCAATTTCAGCAGAATCCATGAACCCCTCCCAACGTCTCGCCTACAGCCCTCCATCCAACGCGTGCACATCCTAAGTCCGCACCCGCCAAAGTCCACTGCCTCTGATCCGACGAGGCCCGAGCGGTGTACCGGCTGTCTTCTCAACCGGTACACCTCGCCCGGTGACAGCCCGGGCCGTCACCGAACGTCCCTGCCCGGGCACTGGCCCGTTACCCGAACCTGGGAGTCCTACCCTCAACGCGATCGAACGGGGTGCGGCCGACTCTCGCCCGAACCCCTGCACGACCCCTCACATGCGACCGCACAGGTGCGTAGACACCTGTGCGGTCGAGAAGGAGCTCTTGTACGTGCTCGTGGTGGAACTCGACCGTCGCCCGGCGCACGTGGGCGACGGTCGGGAGCTTTCAGCCGGCCAGCGG
>JAYUEA010000558.1:0-2913 GCA_043739465.1 Propionibacteriaceae bacterium | reverse complement strand
CGTTGATTTCCAGAAGGGTCATGACGGGTCCTTTCGGATTGTGGAACTGATCGATGAAGCTTGGGCTCAGTGCTCCTCGGCGATCGCCGACGAGATGTACTGAGCCGTGAGGACTGTGAAGATGTACGCCTGAAGTGCCCCGACGAGGAGCTCTAGGGCGAAGATCGCGAACGCCAGGACCAACGCGAAGCCGCCCGCGACCTTGTTGATCACCGGCTCCGAGATGAACATCAGGTAGGTGCCGCCGAGCACGAAGACGAGGATCACCAGGTGCCCGGCGAAGAGGTTGGCGAACAGTCGCAGGCCCAGCGTCAGCGGCCGCACGATGAAGTTCGACAGGATCTCAAGCGGGACGATCAACGGCAGCAGCGGCCACGGCACACCCTTCGGGATGGTCATCCGCTTGAGGTAGCCGAGCACGCCCCACTTCTTCATCCCCGCGCCGTTGTAGAGCAGCCAGCTCAGGATCGCGAGACCCCAGGCGAAGCCGATCTTGGAGAACGTCGGGAACATGAAGAGGAAGAACTGGCCGAACAGGTTGTTCACCAGCACGAAGCTGAAGATCGAGACCAGGTACGGCAGGTACGTCTTGTAGTCGTGGCCCAGGATGTCGCGGGAGATCGAGTTCCGCAGCATGTCGTAGAGGTACTCCCCCACGAAGTGACGCTTGCTCGGCACAATCGACTGACCGCGGCTCATCCACACCCAGAACGCGATGACGAGGAGGGCACCGATGGCCGCCTGCGCGATGTGGTTGGTCAGCCAGACGTCGGACCACGCGTGGTGGGCGGAGTCTCCCTGGAGCCAGGCCTCGCTCGGAAACAAAGGGCGCGAGTCGAACGATCCGACCCCGAACGTCGGGGGATCGGTCCCTTCCATCGGAAGGAATGGGGTGGCGGGTGCAGTCACCTTCTCCCTCTCCAGCTCAATGCGTTGGCTCGGTCGACCCTGAGGTCGCACCGAACCGCTTGTAGATCACGAAAACGCTCAGCGCCAGTCCGGCCACAACTCCCAAAGGCATGATGAAGATGGTCCCCAGGACGTGGTCCGCGCCCCAGCCGAGACCGCCGTAGAGAACCGGCCCAGCCAGGACGTAACTCAACGCAGCGTTGCCGGTCCCGGCTTCACCTCGTTGTTCGCTCATGGCAGTCGGAGCCTAGCAGCCCTCGCCGGATGGGTCATATCGAGTCGGAGGGGGCTCGTCGAACACAGGGACCCTCAGTTTCCGCGACCTCATGACGAGTCCGACAAGCCAACCGAGGACGCCCAGGATGATGCCCGCGGCGAGACTTCCAGTATCCACGCGCGCCAAGATCGACGGCCACGTCAGGGTCGCGCCGAGGAGGACGCCGAGGGCGACGACACGGACTACGTACGACAGGACGCTCGCAGCTCGGACCGTGCGGACCGGGCTGTCGGCGAAAGCGACCTGCACTCCCTGACCGATGGCGTAGTACGCCAGCGACAGGGCGGCGCCCAGCACCGCGCTCACCAGTCCCCCCCATCCGCTCACCAGAATCCCTACGACTGCGGCGACCAGCAGACCGCCGTGCCAGCCGAGAAGTCCTCCGACGAGGAGCTGGGTCGCCCGCGTGCGCAGGACGGACGGCGTCATGAGGTTGCTGCGTCGGCCGTGCCCTCGGATCCTTCTGGCAGGTCAGCGACCGTCGGGACAGACTCCGCTCCTTCAGCGGCGGCCTCCGGCTCTGGCTCGGGCACGGGGCCTTCGAGACCCGGCAGGTCCTTGCGCAGCTCCTCGAGGGAGATCGCGCCGATCCGTACGACCTTGCCTGCCAGACCGCTCGCGAAGTCGACGATGGTCGACGGGGTCGGACCCGGCGTCGGGCCACCGTCCACGTACACGGCCACCGAGGAGCGGAGCTGCCGCATGGCGTCATGGACATCGGTCGCTGCGGGCTCACCGCTGACGTTGGCGCTGGACACGGCCAGCGGACCCGTGGCGCGCAGTATCGCCCGTGCCACCTCGTGGTCCGGCACCCTCACACCGATGCTGCCCTTGGTCTCGCCGAGGTCCATGCGGAGGCTCGACTGGGCGCTGAGGATGAGGGTCAAAGGGCCGGGCCAGTGGCGGGACATGAGGATCCGCGCGGCTGCCGGGACGTCAACCGCGTACGCGTCGACGACCTCTGGGTCGCCGATCAGCACGGGCGGCGGCATGTCCCGACCTCTGTGCTTGGCGTCGAGGAGTCCCTGGACCGCCTGCGGCGAGAAGGGATCCGCCGCGATCCCGTACACGGTGTCCGTCGGGAACACGACGCTCTCCCCCGCCCGGATCGCCTGCCGCACGCTGAGGATCGCCGACGCCAGGTCGCTGGCGCCCACGATCACCGGCTCGCGCTCGGGCTCGGCAGTCGCCTCTGGCTCGGTCGGCTCGACGGCATCGCCGACCACCGGCGCGTCGGCGTCCAGCACCGGCTCGGGCAGCTCGGTGTCCTGGGCTGGGGCGTCGTCTTCGAGCGGTGTCGTCTCGTCGCTGGACTGGGTCACCCGTTCATCCTGCCAGCACGTACGTGCCAGGACGAATACGGGACGGGCTCATCCACGGCGCCGGGCGGTGACGAAGCGCCAGCGACCGACGAGATCGGGGTGGTCACGGACGGTGTCGTACGCGCCGTGGCGGGCGAACAGCTCGACCACCTGCTCGTGCTGGACCTCGGCGTGCTCCGCGGCCAGGAGGCCGGCCGGCTTGAGCAGACGGGCGGCGACCCGCGCCACCACGCGCATGGCGTCGAGCCCGTCGGCGCCGGAGAACACGGCCAGCCCGGGGTCGTGGTAGCGCACGTCCGCGGGCACGCTCTCCCACGCGTCGAGCGGCACGTACGGAGGGTTCACGACGACCATGTCGACCGCGCCGTCCAGCTCGGGCAGCGCATCGGCCATGTCGGCTTCGAC
>JAYUEA010000557.1:0-2915 GCA_043739465.1 Propionibacteriaceae bacterium | reverse complement strand
TCTGGTTCGACCCAGAGGCCGCGGCGCGCGTCTTCGAGGCCGGCGTCGAGGTGACGATGATCGGGCTGGATGTGACCCACAAGGCGCTGTTCGCGGGTACGGACTGGGCGCCGCTCCGTGGTTCTGAGGCGGGGGCTGTCGCGAAGGCGATCACCGGCATGGTCGACTTCTACGGGTCGTTCTACATGAGCCAGTACGGATCGGACGCCACCGCGCAGCACGACTCCCTGGCCGTCGCGGCGGTCGTGAAGCCCGAGCTCGTGACCACCCAGCACTGCTGGGTCGGCGTCGAGACCGCCGGCCAGCTCACCCGCGGCATGACCGTCGCCGATCTGAAGGGCGTCTGGAAGCACGAGCCCAACACGCACGTAGCGCTCGACGTCGATGTGCCGGGCTTCATCGAGCTGTTGGTGGGCCGCATCGCCGACCTGGACGCCCGCCTGCGCTGAGTGGTACCGGCCGTCGAGTCACGCGCACAGCCTTTGGGGCGTCCGCACAGCCTCTGTGACACGTTTTCGCGACCAAAGGGTTGTGCGCGCTCGTGGCGGGTGACCGAAGGGTTGTGCTCGCGGATGAGCGATAAAGAGTACGGGCTCAGCGTGCGACGCGGGACTCGGCGACGCGGGTGAGGACCTTGAGCAGCGAGGCGGCAGCATTGTCCCAGGAGTAGTGCTCGGCTCGTGCGGTCGACGCTGCCGAGCGCTTGGCCCACTCCCCCGGGGCCTCCAGCGCCCGCACCTGGGCGGCGACCGCCGCGGGGTCGTCAGGCGGGAAGTACAGGGCCGCGTCCGCGCCGACCTCGCGGAAGACGGGGATGTCGCTGACGATCACGGGCGTGCCGCGGGACATCGACTCGACGAGCGGGATGCCGAAGCCTTCGTTGCGCGAGGCGGTGACAAGGGCGGTGGCGGCGTCCAGCAGCGATGCGTACTCCTCGTCGCTCACCCCGCCATGGAAGACGAGCGAGCCGGCCGGAGCGAGGACCTCGAGCCGAGTCCGTACGTCTCCTGACGCCCGGCTCAGCAGGTGGAGCGTATAGCCGGGCAGCTCGTGCATGGCGGCGGCGAGGGTCTCGACGTTCTTGTAGGGCATGTACGAGCCCATGTAGAGCAGCGACCGCCCCACCGGCCCCGTACGTGGCTGGACACCCACGGGCGGGTCGGCGGCGTTCGTCACCACGGACACCGGGCGCCTCGTGAGGTGGTGCTGCGCGATCAACGCCTTCGTCGTCTGCGACACCGTCACCACCTCGTCGGCGGCGTTGAGCAGGAGCCGTTGTGGCGCCCAGGAGAGGTGGTACAGACGCCAGATCACGCGGATGACCCACGGCAGGTCGCGCGGCGGCGTGCGGTTCACGTAGTAGATGAGGTCGTGGACGGTGTTGACGAACCCGTACCGCCGGCCGACCGCGCCCATCGTCTGCATCGGGGTCCAGACGACGTCCGGGTGGAGCGTGTTGACCTGGCGCGCAACCAAAGGCTCGAGCAGCGAGGTCGGCGCCCCGATCTTCTCCCAGGGCAGGTCCGGCAGCAGCGCAAGCTGGCGCTCGTCGTAGATCAGCATGGTCACCGGGTGGAGCTGCGCGAGGGCTTCGGTCACGCGAGAGCTGAAGCGGCTGATGCCGTCGTGACGGTCGAACCGTACATACCGGCAGTCGACGAGGATCTTCACGCGTCGTGCCCGAGGAAGTCGGTGATCGCTGCCGCCGCCTCGGCGGGCTTCTCGTAGTGGACGAGGTGACCGACGCCCTCGAGGATCACCAGCCGGCCGTCCGGCAGTAGCTGCGCCAGGTGCCGCTGGCCCTCGAGCGGGGCGATGTCATCCTGGGCGCCGACGACGAGCAGGGTCGGCATGGTGAGGCTGGGTGCGACCGCGATGACGTTCGTCGACACCGACGCCTCGTAGCCTTCCGAGAGTGTCACGGGGTCGCTGAAGCCCGAGAAGTAGCGGCCGTGCTCCTCGTGGATCCAGCGCCGCAGGGTCTTGTCGCGGGTACGGGCGAGCTTCACGCTCATGATCCGCGTCGCCAGCGGGATGCCGAGCCAGAAGTCGGCCGCCCGGTGGGGCAGCAGACGACCGATGCGGAAGTACAGCTTCACGATGGGGACCATCACCTTGTCCGGCCCGGACATGGCGTCGGCGGCGATCGGGTTGACGAGGATCACCTTGCGCGGCGCGAGCCCCGCGGCGACCGCGTGCGCGACGACGATCGAGCCGAACGAGTGGCCGAGCATCGGCGTGCCCACCACGGCGAGCGCGTCGACGAACGCGCGCAGCCACTGCCCGTACGCCGCGATCGTATGTGTGGTCGGGAGCGGGGTGGAGGCGCCGTAGCCGGGCAGGTCCGGGGAGACGATGCGCAACCCGGGCAGGTTCGCGACGACCGGCTCGAGCCCGTGATGATCGCCCCGGAAGCCATGGATGGCGATGAGGTCGACGGGGCGGTCTGTCGGTCCGTACTCCCAGTAGCGGGTCGTCGACCCGAGCACCTCGAGGTCCGCCTCCCGTACCGGGATGGCGGCGAGCGCGGCGGCGTACGGCGAGGGAACAGGCATCGCGACGAGTCTACGGATTGTCGCGGCTCGCGGAGTGAAAGGATGGCCGAGGAGGGGAGAGCTCATGAATCCGTACGTGTCGAACGAGGTCGTTGCCGCGTTGTCGCAGGGCCGTCCGGTGGTCGCGCTGGAGTCGACGATCATCACCCATGGGCTTCCGAGGCCGCGCAACCTCGACGTGGCGGTGGCCGCCGAGGATGTCCTGCGAGCCCAAGGTGTCGTGCCGGCGACGGTCGGCGTGCTGCACGGGCGCATCACCGTGGGTCTGACCACCGACGAGCTGCGCACCCTCAGCCTCGACGACGCCGCGATCAAGTGCTCGATCCGCGACCTGCCGGTGGCGATGGCGCGGGGCTCCAG
>JAYUEA010000556.1:0-8762 GCA_043739465.1 Propionibacteriaceae bacterium | reverse complement strand
ATTCGCCAGCCGCGGCCACCTCGCTGTAGATCTGAGCGAGCCCGGCACCGGGTACCGCCGCCAGCGGATTCCACACGAGGATCTGGACCGCAGCGAGTAGCGCATAGGCGACTAACGTCCCCGCGCCGATGATCGCGACCGCCACCGCGCTCGGGCCACGCATCGATATCCTTGCTCGGCTCATGCTGTGGCTCTCCCCGGGGACGTCTCTGGTGCGCGTAGGCGGCACTGCCGACTGTATGCGCCCACCCGGCCTGTCTGTCAGCGTCCCGCAGACGGGGTCATGGCCATCCCCCTGGAGCACAACTGGACTGGTGCTCGTCTCGCTTGTCAAGCGGGATCTGATGCTCCCATTCCTGCATTCACTGCGGTTGCGCGATGGCGATGTACACGGCTGCGGCGCCCGCCACTGCCATGATCGCGAAGGTGGCCCATCCGACGATCGTCGCCAGTGGCCCGTTGCGGTATTCACCGAGGAGTTTCCGGCTCCCTGAGATGATCATGATGACGGCGAGGAACGGGGCGGCAGCGATGCCGTTGATGGTGGCGCTCAGCACGAGCATGCCGATCGGGTTGTTCGAGAAGTAGCCGATCGCGACGCCGCCGAGCGTGCCGACACCGATGAGCCCATAGAACAACGGCGCGCGCTTCGGCGACCGGTCGAAGCCCCAGGGCTTGCCGAGCAGCCCGGCGAGGGCGATCGAGCCGGAGCTGGCAAGGACGGGGACGGCGAGGACACCTGTGGCGATGAAGCCGATGGAGAAGACGGCCGAGGCCAGGGGACCGGCAATCGGCTCGAGGGCCTTGGCGGCGTCTGCGGCGGTGCTGATGTTGGCCGGACCGTTACGGCCGATCGTGGACGAGGTCGAGACCATGATGGCGAACATCGCGGCCGTGCTCACAAGCATGCCGACGAACACGTCGACACGGGAGAGAAACAGCTTTGTCCCCGCCTTCCTGGGGCTGCGTTCTGGGAGAGGCTTCGATGCGTCGCTCGTCCCGGACTCGGAGCGCATCTCCTCGATGCGGTGGGCGCTCTGCCAGAAGAACATGTACGGGGAGATCGTGGTGCCCAAGACAGCGACGACGAGGCCGATGGAGGTCCAGGTCCACGTCATCCGAAACCCGAGCGTGCCCGCGCCGACCTCACGCCATGGCACATGCGCAACGATAAGAACGCCGAGGTAGCCAAGCAGCACCAAACACAGCCACTTGAAGATCTTGGCCAGCTTCTCGAACGATCCCCACACAAGCGCGCCCGTCAGAGCAGCGCCTGCGACGGCGGCCCAGAGGTGGTCGGGTCCCAGTCCCAGGAGCTGCATTCCTGATCCGATGGCGGCCAGATCTGCGGCGACGTTGAGGCAGTTGGCGAGCAGCAGTGCCACAGCGAGCACCCCGACGACCCAAATTGCTCCCCGCGCGAATCGCCGCCTGATGAGCGTGCCCAGACTGTCACCGGTAGCCAAGGCGGTCCGGTCGCAGATCTCCTGCACCGCGTACATCAACGGCAAAGACAGCGGCGCTGTCCACAGCAAACCCACACCTAAGGCAGCACCTGCTTGCGAGTACGTCGCCACACCAGACGGATCGTCGTCGGCCACGCCTGTGACCAGGCCCGGGCCAAGGATCCCCAGAAACCCGCGCAAGCGCGACTTGCGCTCCTTCGTGGTCGGCGGGCGTGGATCATCCAGATCGGGTCCATCGAGCGCGTCCTCAGCCCGCTCATCATCCTCAGGGGTCTCGAGTGACTCGGGAAGACTCACTTCCTGATCCGGTGCAGACATGGTTTCCCCTTACCCGAAGCTGACTGACAGGTCGTGCTGGAAGTACCCTTCCCCGCCCCTGATCAAACGGTGGCTGGTAGCTGGCAACCATCCAGCACTCGCCGGCTCACCGTCAGGGAGTCACCTATCCATCCAACCCCGACCCGAGACCGTAGTCCCCCTTGCAGAGCGGCGCAGGGTCTTCAGAGGAACGTGCCCGCTCGATGCAGCCGAGCGTTCAGAACCACGCCACTGCGTCGCCAACGCTGGGGTAGCTGTATGTGGCTGCTGCTAGCGCCGCCAGTGATCCGGAATGTCGAGAAGCGCAACCACTCGGCGCCACGCGATGAAGCTTCACACGGAGCGTCCGACACGTACCGCCCTCATCCTGGTCGGGCTTCCCGGGCTGGATGTGAGCGGCGTCCGGTCCCGTCATGCCCATCGACGATGATGCCGTCGGCCGTGCTCAGCAGCTGGCGAAGCTTCAGCGCAGCCTGGCAGCACTGCGCGACACCTCGACCTATGCTTGTTGAGCGGACGGCCGAACCCAGCGTGAACGTCTCGCGTCCGCTGTAGCCGGAGGAGCGAAAGGAGTCAACATGCTGACCAACGCATCCGTCACGACCATGCTGCCTGTCGTCGACATGGCACGTGCCCGCGCATTCTATGAAGGCTGCCTTGGCCTTCATCCCGGAGGCTTCAATCTCGACGGGAAATTCGTCTACTTGGTTGGCGGCAGCACCCTGGCGCTCTTCCCGAAGCCCGAAGGAACGAAAGCGGACCACACGGCGATCAGCTTCAAGGTCGCTGACATCGGCGCCAGCATCGCCGAGTTGAAGCAGGCGGGTGTTGTCTTCGAGGACTACGACTTCCCGGGACTCAAGACGATCGAGAACGTCTGCGTGCTGGGGGCAGAGAAGGCGGCCTGGTTCAAGGACACCGAGGGCAACTATCTCTGCATTCACGAAGACCTCCCGCAGGGGTAGCCGTCCTGAACGGCGGGGCGATTGAACGACATCGACGTCGTGTGACGGCGAATCGAGTCTAACGTCGGCCAGAGCTCCACCACGGCACTCGCTTGGAGATCACTTCTCGGGTGGCGGACCGCTTGGACGCAGCGGGCAAGTGACGCGGCTGCTGGCAGGGCGCCCTGCGGGTCCGCTGCACAACATTCAGTCTCCAGGTCGGTGCGGGGCCCCGGGCTCGCCGGATCCTGACTTGTCGCCGCTGCGTTCCGTGATCCACCAGGGAGTGCTGGTGCTGCCGCCGGCGGCCTCGATGGAGTCGAGGGCCGAGTCGACTTCGCGGGCCACGTTCCGGTCATGCCGGATCCAGTCGATGATGATCAGCAATATCATCGGCACCACGACCGGCTGGGCCGCTACCCAAAGGATGCCGCCCCAGACCTGATTCACCGTCACCATGACGATAATCCCCGGAAGTTCGTCCAGCAGGCCATCGACGAGCGAGAGGGCCATCCGCGGGCCTGGGGTCATCCACCCAGGCACAAGATCTGGCGAGAGAAGCTGCAAGGTGGCGAGGAAACCGCCAAGTAGGCACGCACCGATCAGCGCGATCCAGGAACTGTCGTCCGATCGGGATTGTGCGAACCACGACGAGTTGAACGCCACGACGATGAGGACGCCGTTCAAGGTCGCGCTGACCAGGGGGAAACCCAACATCTGGATCAGCGGATTCCGAATCCAGGCGACTCGGCGTCCGCGCGCTTCCTCCCACAACCGGATAGGGGCTGCCACGACGAAGCCGAAGCCGACCAGGACATCGGTGAGGGCGACTCCCACCACACCCCACGACCCGTCGGTCAGGCGAAGCAGGGCGGGTGTCCCGGCCAGGCACCACCACAGCAGGGCGCACGAGGCGAGATACACGGCCGTGCGCCAGCGCGCCCAGCCAGGCAGGCGCAGCGCATGCCACAGGTAGGGTGCGGCAAGCACGAGAACCAGCCCGCTGGCCACCAACTCCAGCTTCATGCGGCGTCCACGTCCCATCCCCCTCGCTCGGATTGCCAGAGTCTATGCACGTGGATCTATGCACCTGGACCCGCGACTATTCAACCGTGCCGTCGAACACAAGCCGGACCGCCATGCTCAGCTCAGGGATCCGGCGCGATGCAACAAGGCCTTCGGCCGGGTTGCTCCTCAGGGATCCGGCGAGCGCAGGCATCGGTGCCGACCGTGCCTCGCGTCGCTCGATCACGCGACTGCACACGAACGGTTGGCCGCGCGCTTGCGCCGACGATGGCCGCGCGCATGCGCCAGCACACGATGGCTCATGTTCATCGAGACGACGGCCGAGAGCGCAGCCGAGGGCGTGCTGGCCGATTGGTACTCCTCCCAGCGCAACGGCTGGGGTTTCCTCCCCGACTACGCCGGATGTTTCGCTGCCCGGCCTGACGTGGCGAAGGCGTGGACGGCACTCAACCTCACGATCCGGGGCGGCATGGACCGGCGACGTTTCGAGCTCGTCACGATCGCCGCTGCCCGGGCACTCCGCTCGACGTACTGCACGGTGACGCACACGGGCTTCCTCCGCGACGTCTGCGGAGATGCCGAGACCGTACAGGCGTTGGCCCTCGCCCCTGACGGGAGCTACCTGTCGGAGCAGGACGCCGCTGTGTACGCCTTTGCGAGGCAGGTCACCCTGGATGCCTCCGCGGTGGAGCAGTCCGACGTCGACGACCTCCGCAGTGCAGGCTTGTCGGACGACGACATCTCGGATGTCGTGTACGCGGTCGCGGCCCGGGCGTTCTTCACCAAGGTCCTGGACGCCCTGGGTGCCCGCCTTGATCCGGAGACGGCCGGTACGTTCGATCCGGATGTACTGCAGGGGATGCTCGTCGGACGGCCCGTGGGCGAGGCCTGACGGCTGTGCCCTGTGGCTGACGCCTTCGCGTACGATTGAGGGATGACGGCCAGCAGCACCAGGTGCGAGCGGGGGGCGACACGCGGACCGCACGATTTCGTGGTCCTCGTGTCCGGCTGCTAGCCTTGTCACGTTGTTGTTTGGAATCTTCGTTGACTGGTTTGGTAGAACCGCTGGTTCATCCAGCGCGGTAGTCCTGGCGGGAAGCGTTCATTGCAGCTGCATCACTCGAGCTCCGCAACCGCGGAAGCTCCGCTTCCTAACAAAGGAAAACATCATGGCTACAGGCACCGTCAAGTGGTTCAACGGCGACAAGGGCTTCGGCTTCATCGCTCCTGAGGATGGCTCCGCCGACGTGTTCGCGCACTTCTCCGCGATCAACGCCAACGGCTTCCGTTCGCTGAACGAGGGCGACCGCGTCTCCTTCGACACCCAGCAGGGCCCGAAGGGCCCGCAGGCGGCGAACATCTCCGTCATCAGCTGATCTCAGCACCTAAGAAGGGCCCGGCTTCGGCCGGGCCCTTCTGCATGTCCTGGCACGACGTCGGTGACCGCGCGTGTGACCGATGCGCCTGAGGTACATCCCGCAAGCCGCGCGGAATGATAGGAAGGCCTCGGGGACAGTGATGGGGGACGGATGAGCGAACGTGAGCTGAGGGCGGAGGTGCCGCTGACGGTCGACGGGCGTCTCAACCCCGAGGCGGTCGGGTGGGCCCGACGGCCGTTGGTCGACACGTCGGGGCTGACCCGCGGGCCACACCGCAGCTGGGGCCGCACCAAGCGCTGGGAGTACTGGAACGTCATCACCCCCACGCACATCCTCGCGCTGACCGTGTCGTCGATCGACTACGCAGCCGTCCACGAGGTCTTCGTGCTCGAGCGCGTCACCGGTCGTTCGTGGTCGAAGGCGGCCACCGTGCTCCCGGCCCGCGACGTCGTGATCCCGGATAATCTCGGCAGCGGGCTCGCTCGCGGCCTGGCCAGGAACCTCGAGGTGGTGGTGGAGTCCCTGCCCGACGTCACACGGCTGCGCGCTCGCATCCCGCACGTGAGCTTCGACGTGACGGTGACGCGGCCCGAGGACCACGACTGCCTCGCCGTCGTGGTGCCCTGGTCGTCGACCCGGTTCCAGTACACCGTGAAGGACCTGGCACTTCCCGCCATGGGCACGGTGACGATCGACGGCGTCACCATGGACGTTCCCGCGGGAACGTCCTGGGCTGTCCTCGACCACGGACGCGGGCGCTGGCCGTACGACGTGAGCTGGAACTGGGGCGCCGGTTCCGGTGTCTCGGGCGGCCACACGATCGGCCTCCAGCTGGGCGGCACGTGGACAGTCGGCACCGGCTCGACGGAGAACGGCATCATCGTCGACGGCCACCTGTACAAGATCCACGACGAGCTGACCTGGGTGTACGACCTCGCCGACTGGCGCCGGTCCTGGCATGTGACCGGAGGCGGGCTGGAGGCGACCCTGGCCCCCTTCTACCAGCGCAAGGCGCGGACCAACCTCGGCATCGTCGCTGCGCGGACCGATCAGTCCTTCGGTACCTGGTCGGGCACGTTCGTCACCCCGCGCGGCGCCACGATCAGCTTCGAGGGCCTCGACGGCTGGGCCGAGGACGTCCACAACCGCTGGTGAACGACTAGTGGCGTGTCGTCGAAGTTCCTTTGCGTTTGGCGTGATCTGGGTGCGTGCATCGCAAGGCGCCGGAGCGCAGGCATACCGGGTCGTATGGCGAGCTCCGGCAACGCCGCGAGGGGCGTGCCCGGGTCAGGCCAAGCGTCAAGGAACTTCGACGACAGGCCACTAGCGCCGAACAGCTGCGATCGCCGCGTCGAGCTGGTCGACCATGCCCTCGAGAGTCCCGCTGAGTCGTACGACACCTGGTCGACCGGCCAGCACACGCTCGAACTCGGCCACGTGCTCCGTCATGGAGAGCTCTCCGAGACCACTGTGGACGACCGGGGCGTACGGGGCGGAACTCGCCGAGGAGATGACTTGCCGCTGGTCGAAACGGTCGGCGGCGGCGGCCGCATCGACCATCACAGCGCACTCGAGGAAGGCTGCGGCAACGGACTCGGCCGTGGCGCGGAGCTCGTCGACGAAGGCGGTCCGGAACAGGTACTGCGGCACGACGACGTCCCGGCCCGCGGACAGGTGGGCACGGATGCCCGCGACGGCGACTGCCCGGGCAGCGAGGCCGGCGTCGCCTGGCGCATGCTGCCACCCTCCGAGCATCGACCTCAGCACGTCGATGTCGAGCGCCAAGGGGAGGTCAGCGCCATGACGCTGCGCCCAGGCGCGCGCCAGCGTCGACTTGCCGCTGGCGGGCGCGCCGTTGAGCAGGACGAGGACGGGACGGCTCACGCCCCGAGCCTGTCACATCGACGGCACCGGGATGCGCTCAGCGGTACTGCATGGTGAACGGGCAGTCGAACGGGTCGCGCGCGGCGAGGCCGACGCGGTTCAGGTAGTCGATGACGATCACGTACGAGCGCAGCAGGGTCGTCTCCGTGTACGGGACGTCGTGGGTCTCGCAGTGCTCGCGCACGATGACGCGGGCCTTGGCGAGGTACGGACGGGCCATGCTCGGGAACAGGTGGTGCTCGACCTGGTAGTTGAGGCCGCCCAGGAGGGTCGTGGCCCACCATCCGCCGAGGATGTTGCGCGACGTGCGGACCTGCTTGGAGAAGAAGTCGAGCTTCGCGCCCCGGTCGATGATGGGCATGCCCTTGTGGTTCGGGGCGAACGTGGCCCCCATGTAGACGCCGAACACCGCGAGCTGCACGCCGAGGAAGGCGAACGCCATGCCGACGGGCAGGAACACGAACACGGGCACGAGCAGGATAACGAAGCGGGCGGCGATGATGCCGACCTCGCTCCAGCGACCCTTGACCGTGGCCCGTGACGCGAGGTGCTTGAAGCTCTGCAGGTGGAGGTTGACGCCTTCGAGGGTCAGCAGCGGGAAGAAGAGCCAGCCCTGGTGGCGGGTGATGACACGGAGGAACCCACGGGCCTTGGCGGCATCCTCCTCGACGAACGCGATCGTGTCCGAGGCGATGTCCGGGTCCTTGCCGACGCGGTTCGGGTTGGCGTGGTGGCGTGTGTGCTTGGAGTTCCACCAGGAGTAGCTCATCCCGATGGAGCCCGCCAGGATCAACGCGAGGCGGTCGTTGGTGGGGCCGGAGCTGAGGATCTGACGATGCGCGGCCTCATGCGCGAGGAACGCCACCTGGGTGAACACGACGCCGAGCGCGCCGGCGATCAGGAGCTGGAACCAGCTGTCACGCAGCAGGATGAAGCCGGTGACACACCCTGCGAAGGCGACGCCGAGCGCGATGCCGACGAGGATGTAGAACCAGCGTGCCCGTCGGAGCAGGCCACCGTCGCGGACCATCGCCGTGACCTGCATGTACGCGCGGGTCATCGGAGGGAACGTCTGCTCGTCGGCGTACGCCTGACCGGCAGGACGGTCCACCGTCGAGCTCCGGGGGAGGATGGTCGACATGGGGGACACCTGATTTCGTGAGCGACCGCGCAGGACGAAGTCGGTGCGTCACCGAGGGCGTACGCCCTTGATATTTCAAGGTTACTCCACCGTAGGTAACGGCATGGTAAGTCAGCGGATCTGGGCAGCCCGGGAGGGGTTCTGTGAGCCAGGTGTAGTCTCGAGGTAACGACGACCGCGTGATTTTCTCGCAGCGTTGTCGACCGGACCATGACAGCTGGTTCCGCGGGAGGTGCCGACCGGCAGACGTCTCGTCGAAGGTCGGCCCTTGGACGTCGACCGTAAACGGACGGATCCGGCCCATGACACGCTTCGGCCTTCTCAGCACCTATCCCCCCACCCGATGCGGTCTCGCCACGTTCACAGCGGCGCTCGCCACAGCGATCTCGAAGGGCGGCACGAACGAGTGCGTCGTCGTCAGGGTCGACGATCTCGTGGCGGCCGGTCCGTCGGTCGACACCCGGGGTGTACAGGTCCTGGGCGACCTCCGGCCCGGCGACCTCCCGGGTCGGGCGACTGCTGCCGAGGTGCTCAACGACAGTGACGTGGTCGTGGTTCAGCATGAGTACGGCATCTACGGCGGCCCTGACGGCGACGAGGTTCT
>JAYUEA010000555.1:0-2924 GCA_043739465.1 Propionibacteriaceae bacterium | reverse complement strand
CCAGAGGCGCATCGGTGCTGTGGGTCCAGCCTGCGGGGACGGGGATGACCAGCGGCCAGACGAAGAGCAGCAGCCCGAGGACCGAGGCGACCGCGAGCACGGCGGTGGTGCGGGGGCCGAGCCGCACCTCGATGTCGGGCGCGGCGACGTCGACGACGGTCACGGTGCTCATGCTTCAGCCCTCGCAGCTCGAACCTCGGCGACGGTGAGCAGCGGCACCGGCGAGTACACGCGGGCGCACTGCGTCGCCAGCATCGCGGAGCCGGCGATGATCTCGCGCGCCGGTCCGGAGTCGACGATCTCGCCCTCGGCCATGACCACGACCTGGTCGCAGGTCGTCGCGACGAACTCCGCGTCGTGCGTGGCGACCACGACCGTGCGGCCACCGTCGGCGAGCCGGTGCAGGATCCGGCTCAGCCCCGCCTTGCCCGCGTAGTCGAGGCCTCGGGTCGGCTCGTCGAGGAGCACGACGTCGGGGGAGCGGGCGAGCTGTACAGCCAGGACGAGCGCCAGCTTCTGGCCCTCGGAGAGGTCGCGGGGATGGTGGTCACGGTCGATGCCGCCCACGAGCTGGTCGAGGATCGCCCCCGTCGAACCGGCCCGCAGCGCCGCATCCGAGTCGGCGACCTCGAGCTCCTCGGCGACGCTCGCGAGGTAGAGGAGGTCGGAGGCCGTCTGGGGAACCAGGGCGATGTCGCCGGAGGTCGTTGCTCGACCGGCGACCGACACCGTGCCCGCCTTGCGCGGGCCGGCCCCGTGGATCGCCCAGAGCAGCGACGACTTCCCACAGCCGTTCCGGCCCACCAGGGCCGTGACGTGTCCGGAGCGGGCGTTCAGAGTGACGTTGCGGACGGCCACAAGCGAGCCGTACGCGACGACGATCCCTTCCGCGACCAGCCCGTCACCCACGGCTGTACGGGCGTCGGGCAGGGCGGGTGGATCCGCCCGCCAGGCCTCGCGCTCGACACGAGCCGAACGCCGGCCGTCGCGGATCGTCAGCGGCAGGGGGCTCCAGCCCGACTCCCTGCCGAGCTCGACGAGCGGGGGAGCGACCGGTGACTGAGCCAGGACGTCGCGCGGCATTCCCATCGTCACGGACCGGCCGTTGACGAGCACGACGCTGTCGCAGAACTCGACGACGCGCTCCATGCGGTGCTCGGCCATCACGACGGTGATGCCGAGGTCGTGTACGAGGCGGCTGAGCAACGAGACGACGTCCTCGGCCGCGACCGGGTCCAGCGCCGACGTCGGCTCGTCCAGGACGAGCACCCGTGGCCGGGCGGTCAGCACGGAAGCGATCGCGACGCGCTGCTGCTGACCGCCCGAGAGCGTCCGCAGCGCTCGGCGCCGCAGGTCGGTGATGCCGAGCAGGTCGAGCACCTCCTCGACGCGCACCCGCATCCGGCTCGCCTCCATGCCGAGCTGTTCCATGCCGAAGGCCAGCTCCGACTCGACGGTGTCCGTCACGAAGCCGGCGAGGGGGTTCTGGCCCACGTAGCCGATGCGGTCGGCCAGCTCACGGGGCGCTACCGCGGTGACGTCGGTGCCGTCGAGGATCACGCGTCCGGTGCGACGACCGCCGGTGAAGCGCGGGACCAGGTTCGTGAGGCAGCCCAGCAGGGTCGACTTGCCGCTGCCGGTCGGACCGGCGACGAGCGCGAGGTCGCCCTCGGGGATGTGGAGCGAGACATCACGCAGAACCGGGGATGCCTCGTCCGCGTACGTCACGGTGATGTCGTGGAGCTCGATCATGCCGGCACCTCCACGGCCATCTCGGCGGGCGGTGTGATCACTGCCGGGAGCAGCGCAGCGAGAGCACCGAGCAGGATCGCGCCCGGCAGCGTGGGGATTTCGGGAACCGGCAGCACCGCCGGGTACAGCGTGGCCGCGTCAGAACCCGCAGCCACGCTGAGGATGGCAACGACCGGTACGACGCCGCACGCGACGGTGAGGAGCTCGGGCAAGCGCCACCGGTCGGGCCGGTATCGGCTCCTCCGGACGCCCTGGCCCGAGAGCCGCACGCTCACGACCGCAAGACCGAGCCCGATCAGACCGAGCAGGTCACGCGCGCGCAGAGTCAGCGCCAGACCAGTGAGCGTGGCGGTGGGCAACGTACTGGTGATGACGTCGTACGAGAAGAGCATGAGGCAGGTCAGTCCGGCAAGGGCAGCCAGCATGGCGAGCAGGCTTGAGCGACGACTCCGAACCCCTGACCGACCGAACCCTCGCGAGTCCATCGACGCAGCCAGCGCGATCGCGGAGTCGAGCGCGTCGGCCAGGACAGGCACGATGAGGCCGCGGACGAAACGTGCCCGGGAGCGCCATGTCCGGGTGCCGGTGGCCGAGGTCCGCAGCTGTCGGGCCCGCGCCACCCGCACCACCGACTCGCCCAGCTGCGGGAAGACGGTGACGGCGATGACGAGGACCGTGCCGATCTCGTACAGCGCGGCGGGCATGCTCGCCAGCAGGCGTCGGGGGCTGGCCAGCGAGTTCGCAGCGCCGACCGCGACGATGATCGTCGCGAGGCGGAGGCCGTCGTACGCGCCGTAGAGCAGTGACTCCAGCGACACCGGGCCGAGCAGCCGGATGCCCGCCACGTAGCCGGGCAGGGGGATCGTCGGCAGCCGGAACAGAATGGTGTCGCCGTCGCCGCCGCCGAAGACCACCCGGTAGAGGATGCGGAGTACGAACACGGCCAGGGCGAGGGCCGCGTACAGGCGGAAGGACCGCGCCCACGGCCCGTCGTCGCGACGTGCCACCACCACGAACGTGGTCACGGCCAGCAGCAGCGCCTCGATGAGCGGGTTCGTGGTCAGGCTGGCGGTGGTCATCACGCCGAACGCCCACAGCCACCACGCGAAGGGGTGGATCGAGCGAGGGAGGCGAAGGCGCACCCAGCCCGACCGTACGGCGCTGACATCGGT
>JAYUEA010000554.1:0-2930 GCA_043739465.1 Propionibacteriaceae bacterium | reverse complement strand
GAAGATGCCGAGCAGGGCCCGCGCAGGGCGGTCGCATGGCCGACGATGTGGTGCATCCGACCTCCCCGCCACACCCGACGGGTCGGCCGTGTATCTTCCCAAGCATGAGTTCGAAGGCGAACGCACCTGTCACACGCGTCGACGATCCGTCGGCCATCCGCAACGTCGTCCTGGTCGGGTCCAGCGGCTCCGGAAAGACCACCCTCTTCGAGCACCTCGTGCGCTCGAACGTGGCCGGATACCGCGGCGAGAAGGAGGACCTGGAGCGCAGCTCTGGTCTGCAGCTCGCAGCGTTCCGGATAGGCGACGTGGTCCTCAACCTGCTCGACGCCCCGGGGCATCCGGACTTCGTCGGCGAGTTGCGGGCGGCCCTGCGCGCAGCCGACGCAGCGGTGTTCGTGGTCGCGGCCGGTGACGGCATCGACGCCGCGACGGCGGCGTTGTGGCACGAGTGCGCAGCGGTCAGCATGCCGCGCGCGATCGTCATGACGAAGCTCGACGACGGCCGTACGTCCTTCGATACGGCGCTCGTCGACCTGCAGGCCGTGCTCGGCAAGTCCGTACAGCCCGCCTACGCTCCCCTGGTCGTCGGCGGCCAGATCACCGGCAACCTCTCGCTGGTCTCGCAGCAGGTCCACGACTACAGCACCGGTGACCTCGTCAGCCGTCCGGCCGACGCGGCCGAGCTGGCGACGATCGAGCAGTACCGCGCAGACCTCGTCGAAGGGATCATCGAGGAGTCCGAGGACGCGGACCTCATGGACCGCTACCTCGAGGGCGCCGAACTCAAGGAGGACGAGCTGCTCAGCGACCTGCTGCGCGCCATCCTCCACGGCCGGTTCCACCCGGTCATCCCGATCAACTCGCTCAACGGCCTCGGCACCGACCAGCTGCTGACCGTGATCGAGAAGTCGTTCCCGCAGCCCGGAACGCACCGGCTCAGCGTCGCAACCCCCGACGGCAGCGACCTCGAGTCGCTGTCCGGCGACCCGTCCGGCCCGCTCGTGGCGGAAGTGATCCGTACGACGTCCGACCAGTTCGCCGGCCGCCTGTCGCTGGTGCGGGTGTACAACGGCACGCTCAAGGTCGACGACATCGTGCACGTCTCCGGCCACCGGAGCCTGTTCACGGGCGCGCCCGACCCGGCCCACCCCGATCACGACGACGACGAGCGCGTCGGGCCGCTGGCGATCCCGTCAGGCATCGAGACCGCGAACGTGGAGTCCGTGGTCGCGGGGCAGCTCGTGTACGTGACGAAGCTGAGCAAGGCCGAGACGTCCGACACCCTGTCTCCCAAAGACCGGCCGGCGATCATCGAGCCGTGGAACCTGCCCGAGCCGTTGCTGCCCGTCGCCATCCACGCGGCCACGCGCAACGACGAGGACAAGCTGCCCGGCGCTCTGGCGCGGCTGGCGGTCGAGGACACCACGGTGCGCCTGGAACGTACTGTCGAGACCGACCAGATCGTGCTCTGGACCATGGGGCAGGGTCACGTGGACCTGCTCCTCAACCGGCTCGTCCAGCGGTACGGCGTCAAGGTCGCGCAGGAGGACATCAAGGTCCCTCTCCGCGAGACGTTCATCGCGAAGACCTCGGTGCAGGGACGCCACGTCAAGCAGTCGGGTGGCCACGGCCAGTACGCGGTCTGCCAGCTCGAGATCGAGCCGCTGGACCGCGGCGCCGGCTTCGAGTTCGTCGACAAGGTCGTGGGCGGCGCCGTACCTCGCCAGTTCATCCCCTCGGTCGAGAAGGGCGTGCGTTCGCAGCTCGAGAAGGGCGTGCTCGCCGGCTACCCGCTGGTCGACGTGCGGGTCACCCTGGTCGACGGCAAGTCGCACTCGGTGGACTCGTCCGACATGGCCTTCCAGACGGCCGGCTCTGCCGGCCTCCGCGAGGCCGCCTCGACGAAGACGGTGACCCTGCTGGAGCCGATCGACGAGATCGTCGCGACGGTGGGCGAGGAGTACATGGGCGCGGTCATGACCGACATCACAGGCCGGCGCGGCCACGTGCTCGGCACCGACGCCGACGACGCGCACCACGCGATCATCCGTGCGCTGGTGCCGCAGAGCGAGCTCAGCCGGTACGCGGTCGACCTGCGTGGCCTGGCCCACGGCTCGGGCTCGTTCTCCCGGAAGTTCCACGGTTACGAGCAGATGCCGCAGAACCTCGTCGAGGACGCGGTCAAGGCGCACCAGCACTGATCGCGCTCGGGAGGTCCTGTACCCCTCGGCGGGAGGTCCTGTACCCCTCGGCGGGACGTCCCGTGACGCTTTGTCAGCGGCCGACGAAGCCGAGGACCCCATCGGCCATCATCTGTACGGCGATGGCGCTCAGCAGCAAGCCCGCGATGCGCGTCAGCAGCGTGATGCCGGCCTCCTTGAGCACCTTGCGGATGACCTCGGCGAAGCGGAGCGTGAGGTAGACCCCGAGCATGGCGAGAAGCAGCGCGCCGGCGACGACCACGTAGCCGACGAGCGTCGACTCGGCCTGCACCGAGATCATCATCGCGACGATGACACCGGGCCCTGCCAGCAGCGGCGTACCCAGCGGCACGATCGCGACATTGACGCCTCTGTCAGGCGACCCGTCATCGGGGGTCTCGTCGAAGTGCCCGGTGAGCAGCTGTAGGGCCACCAGAAGGAGCAGAAGACCGCCCGAGACCTGGAGCGCCGGCACCGAGACGTGCAGGTAGTCGAGGATCTTGCGGCCGAACAGCCCGAAGATGCCCGTCACACCGAGGGCGACCAGTGACGCCCGCCGTGCGGCAGTGTTCCGCTGCTTCGGCGTCATCCGCCGCGTCAGTCCGAGGAACACCGGCAGCAGACCCGGTGGGTCGAGGATCACCCACAACGTCAGCACCGTCGAGGTGAACACATACCCGTACGACCCCATTCACGCTCCTTCCGCGCCCTGACACGTTAGTGCCC
>JAYUEA010000553.1:0-8801 GCA_043739465.1 Propionibacteriaceae bacterium | reverse complement strand
GCCGCGACTACGACGACGTCCCCCCGATGAAGGGCGTCTACCAGGGCAGGTCCGACTCCAAGCTCACGGTCAGCGTCACCTTCACCCGCCTGGTGTAGGACAACACGTCTGGGAGAGCATCTGTACCCCTTCGGGGAGAGCATCTGTACCCGTCGGGGAGAGGTCCTGTACTGCTCGGGGAGAGGTTCTGCACTGCGTGGGGACCCTTCGCGACGCTGATGGCGCAGTTCACCCTGAGGACCAACCAGGCGGAGCCGGTGGTCTCGAAGGGCGCATCAGCTCCTCAGGGATCCGAGTGGACTCGGCAAGAGATCTGGTATCGCCGCAGACGCAGTGCGGTTCCCTGAGGAGCTTGCCGACGGAGTCGGTCAGCGTCTCGAAGGGCCGCGCGCGACACCAAATCTCTCGCGAAGCAGCACAGATCTCTCGCGCAGCTACTGGGTCACGCGGAGCTGCGCCGGGAGGCCGAGGTATGCGCCTACGCGGTCAGCGGCTTCCGTCAACACCTCGAGTTCGTACGCGCTCAGCACCCGCCAGCCGCCGAGGTCGAAACGTACAGAGGTGGGCGTCACCGTACGTGTGTGGACCGCCACGAACTGCGCGTCGACCAGGGCCATGCCGACGGCGGGGTAACGGGTGGCGTGGGGTACGAGTCCGGCCTCGTCGAGCGCGTACCTGGTGTCCTGGAATCCGTTGTGCAGCTCGTCGAGCACCATCAACAGATGCCCGCGCGGCTCGCGAGTCGTCGCGGGAGGTTCCGCATCAGCCGCATGCCAGTACGTACGTCCGTCATGCTCGAACGACGCCAGCTGATCGCGCGCCGCCACCAGCCCACGCCGCAGGTCGGTGAGGCCGAGGGTGCCCCAGTAGGCGAGGTCTCGTACGGTCGCGGGCCCGTGCCCGGACACGTACCTGACCACGATCTCCGCCAACGCCTCGTCGCGCTCGAGCCGCCGTGGAGCCGGCACCCGCTCGGCGAACAGCGCGTACGTGTGCTCACCGTCCCTCGGCACCCCGCTGCAGATCAGCTGGTCGAGCTCGACGACCGCCAGCAGCTGCGCGATCTGGATGCCGCCGATCTCCAGCCCGGCCGCCGCGACGAGCTCACGCAGCTCCTGACGCGTCTGGTCGGGCCGCTCGGCCAGCGACGCACAGACCACATCCGACACCTGCGCGACGAACGCCCCGTCGAACCCCTGCCGTACGAGTCCGGCTGCGAGGCCCGACCTCAGCCTCGGCCCCGTCAGGTCCAGCAACCACCCGACGTCCTCGGCGAGGGCGTAGTGCCAGGTCGTACGCATCACATGCGTACGGATGACCTCGCCGGACGCCAACAGTTCCGGTACGGAATCGGCCCGGGGCGCCACCGTACGCGCCGCGACCGCCCACTCCGACTGCCGCTGGTTCTCGGCCTGCACCGCGAGCAGATGGCCGACCACAGCCTTCGCGTCAAACCCCGGCCGCGTCACCCACTGGCTCGCCAGCCGCCAGGCGGCGATGTCGCGATCACGCATGCGCAGACTCTGCCAGACGGCACCGACACCTCACGCTCGCGTATAGAACTCCAGCGCGATGTTGTCGGGGTCGCGGAACGGGAACAGGTCGCCGGTGACGCCGCTGACGATGTCGCTGTGCACGACACCGTGCTCGTCGAGCCGTGCCATCCATGCCTCCAGCGCCGCACGGTCGGCCACGGCGAAGCTCAGGTGGTCGAGGCCGGTCCTCCGCTCGTCGAACGGGCCCGGCACGGCCAGGTCACCGTGGCACACGAACGTCACCGTGACACCGCCATTCCGCAGCATCGCCTTGTCGAGCCCACCATGGTTGAGCCGCCGCAGCTCCTGGAAGCCCAGCACCTTCACGTACCACTCCACGCTCCGGTCAAGGTCGCTGACGCTCAGCGTGACGTGGTGGATCCCCGTGATCTCGTTCATGCGGCCAGTCAACCTCGCGCCGTCGGGCGGCGGCAATGCGAACCGCACGAAGCTCGGGTTATCAGGCCGGCCGAGCCGGGTCGCCGACGAAGCACCTTACGAAGTTCGTGTTATGACCTACTCCCGGCGGCTCATAACACGGATTTCGTGCGGTGCTACCGCTGCGGCAACTTCCGACGACCGCCATAACCCAGGTTTCGTCAGCTCGCCTGTGACATCCGGCACTCGGCCGGACATTGCCAGGTATGAATGTCTCCATGACGCCGGAGGAGTTCACGGACCTCTTCCGGCAGACCGTTCCCCGGGTCCATGCCTACGCCATCCGTCAGGTCGGTCGCGATGCCGCGGACGACCTTGTCAGCGAGACGTACGCGCTCGCGTGGCGCAAAGAGCGACCGATTACCACTGCTTCGACGAGGGCACATCGAGGCTGCTCGAGGAGGGATCGACCGGCTCGGCGACGCTCCCATTCCGCGCGACCACCACGACGTACGAGTACGTCGCCTCCGTCCCCGAGGTCGTGAAGATCGAAGCCGAGAATACGGCGGAGAAGGACAAGGCCGAGGCCAGCGCCCGGTCGCCACCCCGACGCCCGAGCGCCGCGGTGGGGCTGTCGAGGGGCCAGTACATGTCGCGGCATGCCGAGTTGGCCGCGCGTGTCGTGACCTCTCGAGGTACGAGACCGGCTCGGCCACCCCTCGTACACCCTTCTGCCACGGACCCCTTCTCCCACGGGCTCGACCGACCTAGGCTTCCCCGACATGTGCAGGAACATCCATGTGCTCCACAACTTCGACCCGCCCGCGACCTCGGACGAGGTGATGGCGGCGGCGCTCCAGTACGTGCGCAAGGTCGCCGGCACCACCAAGCCGTCGAAGGCCAACCAGGAGGCGTTCGACGAGGCGGTCGAGGCCGTGGCCCATGCCACCCAGCACCTCCTCGAGCACCTCACGACGACCGCGACCCCCAAGGATCGAGACGAAGAAGCGGCCAAGTCGAGGGCAAGATTCGCCGCCCGGCACGCAAGCTGACGTCACACGAGTCACGCTCCGTCACATGCGTCACACGGTGGCGGATGCGCCGACACATGGCTGAACCGCCGGAGTAACGTTCTTGGCGCTAGACCGACTGAGCCGGTCGAATCGCGTAGGACCCCGGCGGCGCTTCCGCCCCCGCTCGACACCCCCGAGGGCTGCGGGCGCCGCCGGGTCCACGTTTCCCGGGCCCGGACAGCGCGATCCGCGTGCCGTGAGTCCGAATATCTCGACATCGAGTGGTGTGGTGCCTTGGCGCCCGCTACTTTTGCCATGTCAGCGACGGCGCGACGTTGTGCTCGCGCGTCACAGATCCACCCCGGGGGCGCCCCGGTTATCGGTTTGACGACTGGAGGACACATGACCGACACGGCAAAGCTTGAGCTCCCCGGTGGCAAGACCGTTGAGCTGCCTGTGGTCATCGGGACGGAGAACGAGCCGTCCATCGACATCAGCAAGCTCCGCGCCGAGACCGGCTACGTCACGCTCGACGACGGGTACGGCAACACGGGCTCCTGCCAGTCGAACATCACGTTCATCGACGGCGACGCGGGCATCCTGCGCTACCGCGGCTACGCGATCGAGGACCTGGCGGCGCAGAGCTCGTTCATCGAGGCGGCCCAGCTCCTGATCTGGGGCGAGCTGCCCACGAAGACCGACCGCGACCGCTTCGGCCAGCTGCTGACCGCCAACGCCGCGCTGCCGGAACCGATGCGCCGCCACTTCTCGAGCTTCCCGCCTGCCGCCCACCCGATGGCGGTCCTGTCGGCGATGATCAACACGCTCCAGGCGTACGACCTCCCGCACCTCAAGATCGAGACCGCCGACGACTTCGAGGTCGCCGCGGCCTCGCTGATCTCGAAAGTACGGACCATCGCCGCAGCCTCGTACAAGGCGTCCATCGACGAGCCGCTCGTCTACCCTCGGCCTGACCTCAAGTACGCCGAGAACTTCCTGCACATGATGTTCTCCAGGCCGTACAAGGACTACGTACCGTCCTCTCAGGTCGCCCACGCGCTCAACATGATGCTCGTGCTCCACGCCGACCACGAGCAGAACTGCTCGACGTCGACGGTGCGCATGGTCGCCTCCTCACAGGCCAACATGTACGCATCCGCCGCAGCCGGCGTGTGCGCACTCTGGGGCCCGCTCCACGGCGGCGCCAACCAGGCGGTCATCGAGATGCTCGAGGAGATCCACGCCGAAGGCATCTCGGTCAAGGACTACGTGGCGAAGGTCAAGGACAAGACGAGCGGCGTGAAGCTCATGGGCTTCGGCCACCGCGTCTACCGCCACTTCGACCCGCGCGCCGCGATCATCAAGAAGGCCGCGGACGACCTGCTCGACAAGATGCACATCGACGACCCGAAGCTCGACCTCGCTCGTGAGCTCGAGGCGGCGGCCCTGTCCGACGACTACTTCGTCGAGCGGAAGCTCTACCCGAACGTCGACTTCTACTCGGGCATCATCCTCAGGGCGATCGGCATCCCGATCAACATGTTCACCGTGATGTTCGCCATCGGGCGCATGCCGGGCTGGATCGCCAACTGGAAGGAGATCCACGACAACCCCGGCCAGCGGATCTACCGGCCGCGACAGATCTACACTGGTCCTACGCCCCGCGAGTTCGTCGTCCGCAAGGACCGGCAGCTGGGCATCCGACACTGATGTACCGCGAACACCCGGCCGACCTCAGGTCGGCCGGGTGTTCGCGTGTGAGAAGAAAGGCTCTTTTGACCGACATCGGCCACCCGAAACCATCGGGTTCCTATACGTCCTTCCCGCTGTTCTCGGCACCGATCACCGCCGATGACGTCTTGGCGCGCCTTCGCAAGGCGTTCACCGATGACGCCGTCGGGAAGGGTCTCCCGTCGTCTGCGGGCGAGCCGACGATCGTCGTGACCATGCACGGCGTACGGATCGTGGTCGCTCTCGTCTCCTCACCCGTTCCCGACGGAGAGGCGACCAGGAACTGTCACCCGGCGTTCTGGGCCGACACGACGCCGGTCGACACGCACGCCGCGCACGCCGTTGTCAGCGCCGAGGTCACCGGTCGTGACCAGGAGTCCCCGATCGATGCCGACTCCCCGATCGAGCGCACGCTCGCGGCTCACGTCACCGGTTCGTTGGTGGCCGCCAGCCTCGTCGAAGCCCCCGAGGCCGTCGGCCTGTACAGCGCAGCCGCAGCCACCACGCTGCCGCCCGACGCGGTGTACGACATGGTCCGCGCGGCCTACGCCGACCCCGAGGACCCGCAGCTGCCCGTCGACCTCTGGCTCTCCGTGTGGTCGTGGGGCAACGAGGTCACAGGCACGACGCTCGCCACGTTCGGCATGCCGACCTTCGGTCATGTCGATCTGATGATCGAGGCGACGCCGCTGCCGCTCGCCGAATCCACCAATGTTTTGCTCGACGTGGCCCGCTACGTGGTTTCCACGGGCGTACGACTCCACGCGGGTGAAGAACTAGGCCACGCGGACCGCCGTCTCCGCGTCGAAGCCGCCATCAGCCCTAGCCATGGCGACCGAGTACTGAGGATCCAGCTATGACCGCTCCATACTTCCGCTCCATCGACTCGACCCCGGTCACGACCGAGGAAGCGCTCCGGCAGTGGGCCGATGCCACGTACAACGTTCTGGTCGGCATCGCCTCCCGCTACGGGCGGGTCATCTCGCCCGACCAGCTCGCCGCGCTCGTGCAGGAGCGTACCGGCGTGAGGTCCACCGAGCCGGCGCCGTCCTGGCTCGGCCGTGTGCTGGCGATCGTCGTCCACCGCTGTCACGCGACCGACGAGCCGCCGCTCACCTCGCTCGTCGTGAACCGCTCGAACGGGACGGTCGGCTCCGCGTACAGCGAGGTCCAGCGCGCCGCGGGCTCCCGTGCCCTCAATGACCTCGCCCGCGAGAAGGCCGCTGCGCAGGGTCGTCTAGACAGCTACCGCCGTTATGCCACCGACGTGCCGGCCAATGCTGCTCCGGTGATGCCGAGCACGTACAGGGCCCGGCGCGACCGGCCTGTACGGACTCCGCGCGCGGCCGCTCCGAAGCGACCCGTGGTCGCTGAGGTTCCCGATGTGCCGACGAGCAGGATCTGCCCGCGCTGCTACCTGGAGACGCCCATCGAGGGCGACTGCCAGAACTGTGGCTGACGGGTCGGGCGGCGTCACCGGGCAACAGGAAGGGGCCCGTCAAGGGACCTCACGGTCCCGACAGACCCCTCATGCGCAGTCCGGAACTGCCCTCCCCAAGCGGGCGGCTACGTCCCCCACGGCACGAGGGTAGCGCGCCGAATGGCAGCCTGTCGCGTCAACGCCGTATCAAGAAAACGTGTGTCGCGGCTCAATTTCCTGGATTTCGCTGAAGGTTCAGGTGCGTGCCGAGGGCGCGCGACCTGCCCGTCGATCCCTGAGCCGGTCGATCCCTGAGCAGGTCGATCCCTGAGCCTGTCGAAGGGCTCACTCGACCCTTCGACACGGGCAGCCGCGCGGCCCTGCTCAGGGACGGACGTCGAGCCTGTCGTTCCTGGCCCGTCGATCCCTGAGCCTGTCGAAGGGTTCATTCGACCCTTCGACAGGCCTCGCGGGTGGCACGTTGCTGGCCCGGAATCACCGAGAGGTGGCAAACGTGTGCTTTCTGGGGTGAGAAGGACCCATTTGCCACCTCTCGACACTAGGTGTGCTCGCCATCCACGTACCTCCAGCGACGGCCGCGACGCTCGAAGCGGGATCGCTCGCACATGAGGCCGCTGCGGCGTCCGTACCCGTAGTGCGCGACGAACTCGACGAACCCGTCCTGGTCGCGCTCCGTACCGTCGACGACGTCGAGGATCTCGAGACGCGTCCACACGGTGTCGTCGAGGGTGACCTGCTCCGGGCGCGTACGGGGGTGCCACGTGCGCCAGAGGTAGTCGTCCAGCCCCAGCGCGAAGGCCGAGTACCGCGACCGCATGAGCGCCTCGGCCGTGGGCGCTTCCGTACGACCGGCGTGGAACGGCTCGCAGCACTGGGCGTACGTCCCGCCCCCACAAGGGCACATCCGCTGCTCCGTCACCCGCCCCATCCTTCC
Organism: Propionibacteriaceae bacterium; assembly: GCA_043739465.1. GTDB lineage: Bacteria > Actinomycetota > Actinomycetes > Propionibacteriales > Propionibacteriaceae > Fen-668. The sequence continues at coordinate 1,769 of JAYUEA010000553.1, read as the reverse complement.
GCGCGACCCGACGCTACCCTGGCACGGGCCCGTACTCAGGAGTCTTCGTGAACCCGCTAGCCAGCACCTTCATCACCTCAGCCTTGGTCTTCTACACGATCGGGGTGTGGGGCGAGCGCATCGTCGGCCGCCTCACGTGGTGGAACTTCGTGTTCTTCGTCCTGGGCGTCATCTGCGACACCCTCGGCACCGGGATGATGTTCGCGTACGTGGGTGGCATGGCTTTGGACGTCCACGGGATCTCCGGACTCATCGCGATCCTGCTCATGCTCGTACACGCCGGCTGGGCACTCGTCGTCCTCCTCAAGAAGGACGAGGTCGCCATCACAAAGTTCCACCGGTTCTCGGTGTTCGTCTGGGTCGTTTGGCTGATCCCCTACTTCAGCCCCATGTTCGTGGCGATCGCGGCCCGCTGAACTCGAGCGTCCGCACCTGCCCCGCGTGGGGTCTGAATCCCGTGTGCCGAGAAGCCTTCTGGTGTCGCGTGTTTGAAGTCTTTTGACGGGGCTCGGCGTTGGTGAGTTCTTTGACGCTGGTGAAGGTGCCGTGGCGCTTGGTGAGGATTTCGTCGGCGGTCTTGGTCCACGCGAAGGGTTCGCATCGATCGTTCCAGGCGTCGATGAAGACCTCGATGGACGTGTACGGGCCCGAGCCCGAGCCCGCCGAGCAGTGGATGCTCCACCAGCTGTCAGGCGAGGGTCCTGGCAGTCCGCAGCGATGGGATGTACGCACTCGAGCTGGGCACCACAGAGCCGACCGATGTGCGTTGGATGGCCTTGCATCAGTCGCGGTGACGTTCACCTGTCCGTTCTCTGCGCCTTCCACCCGTTCTCGTCGCGCACACCCTCCAGCCGCTCGGTCAGCTCAGCCTTAGGTGCAGCGGTTCGGTCTACTCCGGGGAATGGAGCCGTTCGACGACTTGACCGGTCAGCTCTGCGATGAGTTCGAAGTCCTTGTCGACGTGGAGCACGGTGCGATCGGACAATTCGGCGGTCGCGGCGATCAGAAGGTCCGGAATCGACGGGGCGCGATGTTGGCCGCGCTCTGCTAGCAGGCGTTGCACCTCCACCGCCCGATCCTCGATGGCCGGGGTCAGGTATTCCACAGGCATGGCCGCCAAGGGAGCGCTCGCGAAGGCGCGCGTCAGATCGCCGACGGATCTTGCCGAGTAGCCGACCTCAAGCCGGGTCAGGGTCGAAATGGCCACTAAGCCTCGCTGGATTCGAGATGCCCACACAGCTGCAGCCGGGCTGCGCCCGAGCCGGACCAGCGCCGACTTGTCGATGAGCCAGGTGGCGGTCAGGACCATGCTTGGCCCATCACGGACTCGTCGCCAAGGTCACCGATGATGCCAGCCAACCCCGAGAGGTCAGCCACCGACACTTCTGAGTCGAGCCGACGGGCGGTCTGGTGCAACTGCCGTCGTAGGTATTCGACCCTGGACAGGCCCAGACGGCGCGCCTGCTCATCAAGTAGGTCGAGGTCCTCGACTGGAAGGTCTCGGATCAGCACATCGGGCATAGGGACCACCTCCTAGATATCTCATGATATCTCGGGCGATTCACGGAGCAAGGTGTCACCATTGACCGGCTTGGCTCAACAGTCCGGATCCAGAAACCTAGACTGCCTGCGTGCCGTCGTACCGTCTGGAAGTCGAGATCGGGGACCTCCTCCCCGGCAGGAGCCCGGAGCAGGTGATGGATGCCGCGGTGTCGTCGCTCGGGCACCACGTCGACGCCACCGACATCACCGTGGTCGCCGGGACGCCG
>JAYUEA010000552.1:0-8814 GCA_043739465.1 Propionibacteriaceae bacterium | reverse complement strand
GGGCCTCACGACCGCCGCGGCCGGACCCGGCAGCGAGGCCGAGGGCATTCAGGGCATCAGCTGGATCGCCTGGCCCGAGGTGATCCGCAAGGTCGCGGGCGGCGAGATCACCGACGGCGAGACCGTAGCCAGCCTCATGTACGCGGCGATCGCGCTCGGCCGGGTCAGCTGACGTTCTGTGCGAAGCTCACGGTTGCGCGTTTTCCGCCAAGATCCTGCGTCCGAGCCTCGTGAATGGCCCCATGGAAGCGAATCTTGGCAGGAATCGGGCACGTGCAGGTGGTCGTGCTGGGCAGGATCAGCTGACGGGTACCTTCTCGGCCCGTCGGCTGTCGCGCATGAAGAGGCCGCCAACGGTCAGCACCCCGAGGAACAGCCACGACGGCCATGGGTACGGGTTGGGGCCGAAGAGGAACAACAACGCGAAGCACACCCAGGGCACGCTGGCGAGCACCGTGGCCATCAGCCAGCCCGGGCGTCGCACGGAGGCGATCCCACCCGAGAGGCACAGCACCGTGACCATTCCCCAGCTCGACGACGCGACGTTCTGCAGCCCGAACTCGCGATAGAACGCGAAGCCTCCGAAGAAGCTGGGGTTGGTGAAGACCATCGCCAGTGACCATGCGAGCGAGGCCCCGCCGAGCATGGCCCGGTTGTGGCGGTCGAGCGTCCGGGGGAGAGCCAGCGACATGGTCGCCAGTCCGGCGAAGAGGGCGATCAGGAACTTCGGCGGCTCCGTGACCAGGTGGGCGGGGACCAGCTGGGACGCCAGGGCGATCACCGCTGTCCCTCCGCACAGAACCGCTGCGGCGCGACGCGCATGGCGGACGATGCCCGTGACGAGGAGGCCGACGACGAGCAGCCACAGGGAGTACAGGGCGGAGCCCGTCGAGTAGACGGTGGCGAAGGTAAGGGAGATGGACGAGTCCCAACCGTTCTTGGGTCCCAGCTCTCCGAACACCAGGCACAGCGTCGACAGCGCGGTACCTCCTGCCAGGGACAGCAGCCCCACCCGTTCGAGGAGCTTCGCAGGGATCGCGCCGAACAGACGGCGAGTGCGGAGAACCATGCCGTTCCAGAGAAGATCGACGGCGTCGCGGAAGCCCGGCCGGGTCTGCGAGTCGGGTGCGGCGGACAGCAGCACACCGAGGAGTTCCTCGCCGTGCTCGGCGCGGAACTCGGGAGGGTAGGCGGACAGGAGCCGGCGGTAAGAGTCCTCGAGGCGGTTCGTCATGCCGTCACCTCCCGGAGGCCGCGACGGCTGAGGGCGCTGCGGGTCTGCTTCGCCCGCGCCTCCATGAGGTCCACGGCCGCAGTGAGGGCGGCCGTGCCCTCGTCAGTCAGGTCGTAGTAGCGCCGGGGGCGACCGTCGACGATCTCTTGGCCGGTGACGGTGATGAGGCCCTCGGCGGTGAGGCGGTCGAGGGCGGTGTAGAGGGTGCCAGGTCGCAACGTCACCTCGCCGAGGGTGGACTCGCTGATGGCCTGCATGAGCCCGTACCCGTGCTGCGGCCCGTTCGCCAGCGCGGACAGGAGCAGGAAGGTCGGCTCGCGGAGCTCTTTGGTCGCCATGCCAGGATCGTATAGTCCGATGATCGAAATATCTAGATCATCGGACTATACGTGTCGACCCTTCGAGACCGGCTTCGCCTAGTTGCTCCTCAGGGATCCGTATGGGTTTGGTCCTCAGGGACCGGCTCGAAGTCGGCGAATCCGGTCCCTGAGGAGTTGATGCGCGAAGCGTGTCAACGTCTCGAAGGGCCGGCCGCGACCGTCAGCTCACATGCTCGGCGATCCAGCGGATGTCGTCGAGGTGGCCGGCCTTCGCGCCCGGGGTCTCGAGGACGATGGGTGCTCCGGCCGTCGCGATCACTTCGGCGAGGCCCTCGGGGTCGCAGAAGCCCGTACCGAGGTTCGCGTGGCGGTCGGCGCCGGAGTCGAAGGCGTCGCGGGAGTCGTTGGCGTGGACGAGGTCGATCCGGCCGGTGATGGCCATCACCTTCTCGACCAGGCCGAGCAGCTCGATGCCGCCGGCGTGCGCATGGCAGGTGTCCAGGCAGAAGCCGACGTTCTCCACGCCGTCTGCGGACGCGATCGTCGACCACAGCTGGTCGATGCGTTCGAGCTGCCGCGCCATCGCCCCCGAACCGCCCGCTGTGTTCTCGATGAACAGCGGCAGCGTGATGTCGAGGCCAGCGATGCACTTGCGCCAGTTGTCGAAGCCCACGGCGATGTCGTCCTCGGTGCCGACGTGACCGCCGTGGACGATGATCCCCTTCGCGCCGATCGCGGTCGCCAGTGTGATCTGCTTCTGCAACAGCTGCCGGCTGGGGATCCGTACACGGTTGTTGGTCGTCGCGACGTTCAGCACGTACGGCGCATGCACGTACAGGTCCACGCCCGCCGCCTCGGCGTCCGCCTTGAGCGCCTCCGGCCCGCCCGCGTAGCCGACGGTCGGCGTCTTCCACCCCTGCGGGTCGCCGAGGAAGAACTGCGACAGGCTCGCGCCGCGAGTCTTCGCCTCGGCGATCGGGTCGGTCTGGTCGACATGGGCTCCGAAGCTGACGGTCATGCGCAGACTGTACGACGCGACGCCGACACTGTCGGGCCCGCGATCCTCGTTTCGATCCGAGCCCTGGCAGGTCAGCCCGGGTGACTCCCCGACAACGGTCTTGCAGCGTGACGCCGTCGCAGCGTTGTCTTCACCTCGCGCGAGACGAGGATCGGCAGGTAGCTGTGGACCTTGGCCGGGGTCAGCCGTCGGTAGGACTTCTGGACGAGAGAGTGGATCACCTCGGCGGAGACCGCAGGGTTCTGTTGGGCCAGCTGCAACTCGGTCGCTGCCATCTCGTTCCCGCCATCAATGATGCGATCCTGCGAAGCGATCATGGGTCCAGCCTGTCTCTCGACGTGAACAGCAGGCGCTGTGGGTGAGGATCGTGCGAGGGGTCGCGGCCCTCCGTTCCGGAGGACAGTATTGGACCCGTGGACGCCCTACGACACCCCGTGATCGGCATCGCATACGGCTCGCCGGTCCAGCCCGGTTCGGGCTGGCCGGGCGACCCGGCGACTCCCCACACCACGAAGGCGGCCGATGCCGCCGGCGTGCAGAGGATGGCCGCGTCTGTACGGGACCTGCCCGAGCTCAACTCGTACATCTCCGTCTGCCGTGCGTGCCCCCGACTCGTGAACTGGCGCGAGGACGTGGCGGAGGTGAAGCGGGCGGCCTTTGCCGGCCAGCCGTACTGGGGCCGGCCCGTGCCGAGCTTCGGCGACCCGGCGCCACGCATCCTGATCGTGGGCCTGGCCCCAGCGGCGCACGGCGCGAACCGTACAGGTCGCATGTTCACCGGCGACCGCTCCGGTGACTGGCTCTTCGCGGCTCTCTACCGTGCGGGCTTCGCCTCGCAGCCCGACTCGACCGCGGCGGGTGACGGGCAGACGCTGACGGGCGTCCGGATCACGGCCTCTGCCCACTGCGCGCCGCCCGCCAACAGGCCCACCCCCGACGAGCTGGCGGCCTGTTCGCACTGGCTCGATCGCGAGGTCGAACTCTGCCTCCCGACCCTCGAGTCGATCCTCGCCCTCGGCGCCATCGGCTGGACCGCGATGCTGCACTGCGCACGCCGCCTGGGCTGGCGCATCGAGTCGCCGACCCCGAAGTTCGGCCACGGTGCCGAGACGGTGCTGGGCACCCCGACCAGTGATGTGCGGCTCGTCGGCAGCTACCACGTCTCGCAGCAGAACACGTTCACGGGAAAGCTCACTGAGCCCATGCTGGACGCTGTGATGAGGCGTCTCTCATCCGTTTCTTGAGGGTCCCTTGATTCCTGCCCCCGGGGGTATCCGCCGCCATCCGCGCCGCGACGAGGGGAAATGTTCGACGTTCAACCACCCGCCCGATAGCTCAACCTGTATCGAACAAGAGGAAGGTTTCACACTCAACAACGCCTCGTAGGGCCCGCTACAGGTTCGCCAGCATCATCTCCCTGGCATCGAAGAGAACGGACCCACGAGAAATGAGCATCACCATCATTTCTGCCCAAGCACCGGAGGTCGACGCGTAGCCAAGACCCTGGGTGTGCGCCCAGGCGCGAAGCTCGCTGCTGAACCGACGAGCTGCCTGGCGAACGGGTAAGTGCTCTCCTCGAGCATGATTGCCGAAGCCTCGGCGTGGGGGACGCGCGCGGGGTAGGTTGTGCGTTCAGCCGTACGACCGAGGAGAGCCATGTTCCGCAAGATCCTGGTGGCCAATCGTGGCGAGATCGCGGTGCGGGCGTTCCGCGCCGCCACCGAGCTCGGCATCACCACCGTCGCGGTCTTCCCCTTCGAGGACAGGCTCAGCGAGTACCGGCTGAAGGCCGACGAGTCCTACCAGATCGGTGAGGTGGGCCACCCCGTACGTGCCTACCTCGACGTCGCAGGCATCGTCGCCGCCGCGGTCGCGGCCGGGGCCGACGCGGTCTATCCCGGCTACGGTTTCCTCTCCGAGAATCCCGACCTCGCCACCGCGTGCGAGAAGGCGGGCATCACGTTCGTCGGTCCCAACCACACCGTCCTTGAGCTGGCCGGCAACAAGGCCCGTGCCATCGCCGCCGCCCGCGAGGCCGGGCTCCCCACGCTCCAGAGCTCTGAGCCGTCCGACGACGTGGCCACGCTGCGCAGGGCCGTCGGCGACATCGGGTTCCCCGTATTCGTGAAGGCCGTCTCCGGCGGCGGCGGGCGAGGCATGCGCCGGGTCGAGTCCGCCGACGGCCTGGAGGCCGCCCTGGGCGAGGCGATGCGCGAGGCGCAGTCCGCGTTCGGCGACCCGCGCATGTATCTGGAGCAGGCCGTCATCCGACCCCGCCACATCGAGGTACAGATCCTCGCCGACACGACCGGCGAGGTCATCCACCTGTACGAACGTGACTGCTCCCTGCAGCGTCGCCACCAGAAGGTCGTCGAGATCGCGCCCGCGCAGAACCTCGACCCAGCGTTGCGCGACGAGATCTGCGCCGCCGCCGTACGGTTCGCGCGTCACATCCGCTACGCCAACGCCGGCACCGTCGAATTCCTCCTCGGCGAGGACGGCCGCTTCGTCTTCATCGAGATGAACCCGCGCATCCAGGTCGAGCACACGGTCACCGAAGAGATCACCGACGTCGACCTCGTCTCGAGCCAGATCAGGATCGCCGCGGGCGAGACTCTGGCCGACCTGGGGCTGACCCAGGATTCCGTACGGGTGCGCGGCGCGGCCCTCCAGTGCCGGATCACCACCGAGGACCCCTCGAACGGCTTCCGTCCCGACACGGGCACGCTGACCACGTACCGCACCCCCGGCGGCGCCGGCATCCGCCTCGACGGCGGCACGGTCTTCACCGGCTCCCACGTCGGCGCCCACTTCGACTCGATGCTCGTCAAGCTCACGTGCCGCGGCCACGACTTCGACACGGCCGTCCGTCGCGCTGCCCGCGCGCTCAGCGAGTTCCGGATCCGCGGCGTCTCGACGAACATCGGCTTCCTCGAGGCCGTGCTCGCCGACCCCGACTTCCTCGCCGGCAGGATCACGACGAGCTTCATCGACGAACGGCCCGGACTGCTCGAGCACCGGATGCCGGCCGATCGCGCGACGAAGCTGCTCACGTACCTTGCCGGCGTCACGGTCAACAGGCCGTACGGCGAACCTCGTACCGCCATCGTCGCCCACACCAAGCTGCCCGACCTCGGTCGAGGCCTGTCCGCCCCGCCGCCTCCGGGGTCGCGCGACGAGCTGGTACGGCTCGGGCCTGACGGCTTCGCCAAGGCCCTTCGTGCGCGCTCCGGCGTCGCCGTCACCGACACCACGTTCCGGGACGCGCACCAGTCGCTGCTGGCCACCCGCGTACGGACCCGCGACCTCATCAACGTCGCGCCGCACATCGCGCGCATGCTGCCAGGCCTGTGGTCGGCCGAGGCGTGGGGCGGTGCGACGTTCGACGTCGCGCTGCGCTTCCTCAAGGAGGACCCCTGGACCCGGCTCGCTCAGCTGCACGAGCTGATGCCGAACATCCCGCTGCAGATGCTGCTGCGGGGGCGGAACACGGTCGGCTACACCCCGTACCCGCTGAAAGTCACCCAGGCCTTCGTCCACGAGGCTGCCGCGACCGGCGTCGACATCTTCCGCATCTTCGACGCGCTCAACAACGTCGACCAGATCAGGCCGGCGATCGAGGCTGTCAGGGGGACGCCGTACGGGGTCGCGGAAGCTGCCCTCTGCTACACCGGCAACATGCTCTCGCCCGGCGAGAAGCTGTACACACTCGACTACTACCTGCACCTGGCCGAGCAGCTCGTCCACGCGGGCGCGCACATCCTCGCCATCAAGGACATGGCGGGCCTGTTGCGGGCGCCGGCGGCGAAGGTGCTTGTCAGGGCGCTGCGGGAGCGGTTCGACCTGCCCGTACATCTCCACACGCACGACACCGCCGGAGGGCAGCTCGCGACGCTGGTCGCGGCCATCGACGCGGGTGTCGACGCGGTGGACGTGGCGAACGCGGCATGGGCCGGCACGACGAGCCAGGTGTCGATGTCGGCGCTGATCGCGGCGACCGAAGGCACCGAGCGGGAGACTGGCCTGTCGCTGGAGGCAGCGCAGTCGCTGGAGCCGTACTTCGAGGCCGTACGGGCTCTGTACGGGCCGTTCGAGTCCGGCCTGCCCGGTCCGACGGGGCGCGTGTACCACCACGAGATCCCCGGCGGGCAGCTCTCGAACCTGCGCCAGCAGGCGATCTCGCTCGGCCTCGGTGGACGCTTCGAGGCGATCGAGGACATGTACGCGCAGGCCAACCGCATCCTCGGCAACATCGTCAAGGTGACGCCGTCGTCGAAGGTGGTCGGCGACCTGGCGCTGGCTCTCGTGGGCGCCAACGCCGACCCGGCTGACTTCGAGGCGAACCCGTCGAAGTACGACATCCCGGAGTCGGTCATCGGCTTCCTCAACGGCGACCTCGGCGACCCGCCAGGAGGGTGGCCTGAGCCGTTCCGTACGAAGGCGCTAGCAGGGCGAGTCACGAAGCCCGTGGTCACGGAGCTGTCGGCGGAGGACGAGGCGGCGCTTGCGGCCGAGCCGCGGCGCACGCTGAACCGCCTGCTCTTCCCCGGCCCGACGAAGGACTACGAGGACGCGGTCGAGGACTTCTCCGAGCTGATCGTCTTGACGACGAGGCAGTTCCTGCACGGGATGGTCGTCGGTGTGGAGCACGAGGTGCCGATCGAGCGGGGCAAGACGCTGTTGATGGCGCTGCACTCGATCGGCGAGCCCGATGAGCACGGCATGCGCCAGGTCGTCTGCCTGATGAACGGGCAGATGCGCGTTGTGACCGTGCGGGACCACGCGGTGACGTCGACGGTGGCGGTGGCGGAAAGGGCCGACCCGAAGAACCCGGGCCACGTGCCTGCGCCGTTCGCGGGCGTGGTCACGCTGACCGTGTCCGAGGGCGACGTGGTCACCGCTGGCCAGCCCGTGGCGATGATCGAGGCCATGAAGATGCAGGCCGCGATCACCACCCTGGTCGCCGGTACGGTCCAGCGCCTGGCCATTCAGCACGCGCAAGCGGTAGAAGGCGGAGACCTCCTGGTCGTCGTCGCGTAGGCGTCGGCTCTTCGAGACGCTCACGGGACTTCATCGACCGGCGTCTCGAAGGGTCCAGGTCCGGTCCACCGGCGACCGGGCAGGCCCTGCGTCGACCGGACAGGCCACCGGCGACCGGACAGGCTCCAGGACGACGGGACAGGTTCTAGGAACAACCGGACAGGTTCTAGGAACAGGTTCTAGGAACAACCGGACAGGCGCCCTGGAACCTGTCCGGTCGATCTGCCGACACAGTCTGAGGGCCCCTTGGTGCAATGCGGGCGCCGAGTGCCGCGAGATGATGGTTCCGTGACCACGGCCTTGCGCAACCCCGGAGTGCGGGCTGCGCTGGCGTCCGCACTGCTCTTCGGCGTGAGCGCGCCGCTGGCGAAGCTGCTGCTCGGCGACGTGAGCCCTTGGCTGCTGGCAGGCCTGCTCTACTGCGGGTCCGGGCTGGGCCTGTGGACGTACAGGCTGGTCACGCGCAAGGCACGTGTACGACTCCAGCGCGCGGATCTCGCGCCACTGATCGGCGCGGTGGTCGTGGGTGGCGTCGTCGCCCCGGTACTCCTCATGCTCGGCCTGTCCGCCATGCCTGCATCGGGCGCATCGCTGCTTCTCAACGCGGAAGCGGTGTTCACGGCGGGGCTCGCGTGGGTCGTGTTCCGCGAGCACCTGGACCGCCGGATCCTGCTCGGGATGCTGGCGATCGTCGCGGGCGCGGCGGTGCTGAGCGTGCCGTACGGGATGGAGCTGGGCACGCCGTTGCCCGCGCTGGCGATCCTCGGCGCGTGCCTGTGCTGGGGGCTCGACAACAACCTCACCCGCAAGGTCGCGCTCAACGACCCCACCTGGCTGGCGGCGGTGAAGGGTGCGGTGGCGGGGCCGGTGAACCTGACGCTGGCCATGCTGCTGGGCGCACGGCTACCCGGTGCGATGACGCTGGCGGGATCCCTGGTGCTCGGCTTCGTCGCGTACGGCCTCAGCCTCGTCCTGTTCATCCACGCGCTGAGCGCGGTGGGTACGGCCAGGGCAGGAGCCTACTTCGCCGTCGCGCCGTTCGCCGGGGCCATCCTGTCGGTCGTCATGGGTGAGCCGATCACGTGGTCGCTGGCGATCGCCGGTGCGCTCATGGCCGTCGGCGTCTGGCTCCACCTCACCGAGCGGCACGAGCACGAGCACACCCATCTGGCCCTGGAGCACACACATCTCCACACCCACGA
>JAYUEA010000551.1:0-8863 GCA_043739465.1 Propionibacteriaceae bacterium | reverse complement strand
ACACGCTGCAGGGCACGCCGCAGCTGCGCGAGCGCTGGAAGCGCGGGGTCGGCCTCACCGAGCGCGTGCTGGGCGAGGCCATCGGCAAGACGTACGTGGAGCGCCACTTCACGGCCGCGGCCAAGGAGCGCATGGACGGGCTCGTGGCGAACCTCATCGAGGCGTACCGGCAGTCGATCACCGACCTCGACTGGATGACGCCGGCGACGAAGGCGGAGGCGCTGGCCAAGCTGGCGGCGTTCACGCCGAAGATCGGCTACCCCGCCACGTGGCGCGACTACTCGGCGCTGTCGATCGTGTCCGGCGACCTCGTCGGCAACGTGGAGCGCGCGTCGGCGTTCGAGCTCGACCACGCGCTGAGCAAGCTCGAGGGCCCGGTCGACCCCGACGAGTGGCAGATGTACCCGCAGACCGTGAACGCCTACTACCACCCGCTGCGCAACGAGATCGTGTTCCCGGCGGCCATCCTGCAGCCGCCGTTCTTCGCGCCTCTCGCGGACGACGCCGTCAACTACGGCGGCATCGGCTCGGTCATCGGGCACGAGATCGGTCATGGCTTCGACGACCAGGGTTCGACCTGTGACGGCGAGGGCAGGCTGCGCGACTGGTGGACCGACGACGACCGGAAGGCGTTCGAGGAGCGTACGAGTGCGCTGATCGGTCAGTACTCGGCCCTCGCCCCCCGTCAGACCCCCGACCACTTCGTGAACGGCGAGCTGACGATCGGCGAGAACATCGGCGACCTGGGCGGGCTCGGCATCGCGATCAAGGCGTGGCGGCTCGCCGGCGGCGAGGCCACTGCGGCGATCGACGGCTACACCGGCCTGCAGCGGCTGTTCCTCAGCTGGGCGACCATCTGGCAGTCGAAGTCGCGCGACGCGTTGGTCCTCCAGCGCCTGGCCACCGACCCGCACTCGCCGGGCGAGTTCCGCTGCAACCAGATCGTCCGCAACATCGACGACTACTACACGGCCTTCGGAGTCGTGGAGACCGACGCCCTCTGGCTCGACCCCGCGGAGCGCGTCTCGATCTGGTGAGGTGCCGATCGCGAGGGACTTCCAGACGTTCGCGAGAGACTTCCTGATGCGAGGTAACCGGACCACGTCTCTCGCGAGTGCCGTGGAGCCTCTCCCCAGCGCTCTCCCCCGACGATGCACTCCGGAGGGAAGGGCTTGGACTCGGCGACTCGGTGAGTCGTCGGTCGCGACACCACGAAGTCCGGGCTTTCACATGCAGCGAGGATGATCCATGGCGATACCTGACAAGGACCTGGCGCGCATCACACGGTGGTGCGACGCGCGGGTGCCGGAGGCCCTCTGGGACGAGGTCAAGGTTGAGGCAGACGCTGCCACGACGCACGTGACCATCGTCGAGGTTCGACCGACGTGGGACGGTGAGGACGAGAAGATCCGCCGACCGGTCGCGCGACTCCGGTGGAATCGGGCACAGGGTCACTGGACCCTCTATTGGCCCGACCGCAACGCGGACTTCCACGAGTACCAGCTCGCCAACCCGACCTCGCGAGTCCAACGACTGCTCGATGCGATCGACCGCGACGAGACGAGCATCTTCTGGGGCTAGCCCATCAGCGACCGAGTCGAATAGTCGGCAAAGGAGAGCAGCAGAACACCACGAAGTCTGGGTTACGACGAGGGTGCCGACCAGCCGTTGGGCATCGCCCTCACGAAGTCCGTGTTACGGGCGCCGTGAGGGCCGCCGTAACACGTACTTCGTAAGGCAGTGCGTTCGCGCCGCGCTGAGAACGCCCGCACAACCCGGACTTCGTGCGGTGTCGCGGTCTATCCGTTCATCTCAGATCTTCGACAGCTCAAGGCTCGTGAACCTTGGATAGATGGTCGCCGACGTAACGACCACGACGTCGCTGGCTGCCCAGACGCGACACGCGATCATGGCGACCACCACGCCGACGAGCTCGGCAACTGATCCTCCGTCGCCCAGCACCTGGGTGAGCAGCATCAGGCCCGCGAGACCACCGATCACGAGGACAGGGACGACCCGCGTCACGATCCACCGGAGCACAGAACCTTCATCGCGCCGACCTCACTGGGGCCACAGGCCCGAGCAACCTCTGCGGTGGGAGCCCATGAGGTGGGTGTCGACCATGCCGATGGCGCTCATCAGCGCGTACGCCGTGGTCGGGCCGACGAAGCGGAAGCCTTCGGCCTTGAGCCGCTTGGCCAGCGCCTTCGACTCCGGCGTCTCGGTGGGGACGTCGGCCCAGGTCATCGGAGTGGGTGTCACCGTCGGCGCGTACGACCAGATCAGGTCCGGCAGCCCACTGCGCTCGCGCAGAGCGACGGTCGCCCGCGCGTTGGCGATGGTGGCGTCGACCTTCAGACGGTTCCGTACGATCCCGGCATCGGCCATGAGTCGCGCCTCGTCGGCCTCGTCGAACGCGGCCACGGCGTCGGGGTCGAAGTCGGCGAACGCCGCCCGGAACGCCGGGCGCTTGCGCAAGATCGTCAGCCACGACAGCCCGGACTGGAACGCCTCCAGGCTCAGGCGCTCGAAGAGCCCTCGCTCGTCGCGTACGGGCATGCCCCACTCGGTGTCGTAGTAGGCGCGCAGCAGCGGGTCGTTCGAGCCCCAGGAGCGTCCGAGCCCGTCGGGGCCGTACTGCAGGTCAGGGGACACGCTCATGCGACGAGCCTAGTGTCGCGCCGCGCTACGACGATCGCGTCACGACGGTGTCGCACAGGGCCGCGAGACCGCGCTTCGCCGCACCCTCGGGAATACCCTCGAGGTACGAGCGCGCCACCTCGGCACGCTGCGCGATGTAGGCGCGCGTCTCCTCGATGACCCGGTGGTCGCGCAGCTGCGGCAGCGCGTCAGCCACCTCGAGCTCGGTCAGCGGGCGCGAGACCATGGCCTTGAGCTCGGCATCGGCCGGGTCAGAGGACGCGGTCAGCGACAATGTGGCAAAGGTCTGTACGCCCTCACGCAGGTCGGTTCCCGGCGTCTTGCCGGTCTCGTCGCTGATGATGTCGATGAGGTCGTCGGAGAGCTGGAAGACGGCCCCGATCTCCTCGCCGTACCTGGTCAGGGCGTCGAGCTCGGACTCTTCGAGCCCGGCCACCATGCCGCCGAAGCGGGCCGAGGTTGCGATCAGGGATCCGGTCTTGTCGGTGACCACCTCGAGGTGGTGGGCCACGGGATCGGCGTTACGGGGGCCGAGCAGCTCAGCGATCTGGCCCTGGACCAGCCGCGCGAACGTCTCGGCCTGGACGGCGACGTAGTCGACACCCAGCGTCGCGACGATGCTCGAGGCCCGCGAGAACAGGAAGTCGCCGACCATGATCGCGACCGAGTTCCCGTACAGCGCGTTGGCGCTCGGTGCCGCGCGCCGCAGCTCGGCAGAGTCCATGACGTCGTCGTGGTAGAGCGAGGCGACGTGGGTGAGCTCCACGACCAGGGCGGCGCGCACGATCGACTCCTGTGACACCTCACGGCCGATGTCGCGACCGATGCCGGCGGCCAGCGCCACAAGCATCGGGCGGAACCTCTTGCCGCCCGCCTCGGTGATGTGGCGCGCGACGTCGGTGACGAAGTCGGTGCGTCCCTGGGCAGCGACCAGCAGCCTGTCCTCGATCTCGAGGAGCAGGCCCTTCACCCAGTCGGACAGCGCCTCGTCGGCGTCCGTGGTGTCGACGGTCGTCACCGCAGAAGCTGTGACGCCGAGGTCGCCAGGTCCAGTAGCCATCCGGGCAGGATACCGAGCAGCACCGACATCACCGCGCCGGTCGCCACGACGATGGTCGTGCCCAGCCCGGGCATGGCGACGTGGACGTCACCGATCTCGGGATCCGGGTCCGTGAAGTACATGGCCACGACGACGCGCAGGTAGAAGTACGCGGCGACAAGGCTCATCAGTACAGCCACGAGCACCAGCCACCAGTAGCCACCGCGCCAGGCGGCGCTGAACACGGCCCACTTGCCGATGAAGCCGGCTGTCGGCGGGATGCCCGCGAAGCTCAGCATGAACAGCGTCATCGCGGCGGCGATCCACGGGTGCTTCTTGCCGAGGCCCTGCCAGGCGGCGAGGTCGTTCCGCTCACCGGCGGCGCCACGCACCATGGAGACGATGCCGAAGGCGCCCAGGGTCGCGAAGCCGTACGCAGCCATGTACATGGCGATGCCGGCCACGCTTCCGATCTGGCCGGTGGGAAGCCCGGACTCCGGGGTCGACGCACCGACGACGGCCGTGAGGATGAACCCGGCGTGGGTGATCGAGGAGTACGCGAGCAGCCGCTTGATGTCCTTCGACACGATCGCCAGCACCGCGCCGACGAGCATCGTGAGGATGGCGATGCCGGCGACGACCGGCTGCCACTCCCAGCGGCTGCCACCGAGGGCGACGAACAGGAGCCGCAGGAGGGCGCCGATGGCGGCGAGCTTGGTGCAGACCGCCATGAAGGCCGTGACCGGCGTGGGCGCACCCTGGTAGACGTCAGGCGTCCAGGAGTGGAACGGCACGGCGCCGAGCTTGAACAGCAGGCCGACGAGCACCAGCAACATCCCGGCGACGAGCATGGTGTCGTTCTGCGCCGGGGCGCTGATCGCCGCGTCGATCGCGCCGAACGAGAACGAGCCGGAGTAGCCGTACAGGAGTGCCGCGCCGAACAGGAAGATCGCGCTCGACAAGGACCCCAGCAGGAAGTACTTGAGGGCCGCCTCGTGGCTCAACAGACGGCGGTAGCGCGCGAGGCCGCTCAGCAGGTACAGGGGCAGGGAGAGCATCTCCAGCGCCACGAACATCATCAGGAGGTCGTTCGCGGCCGGGAACAGCAGCATGCCGCTCACGGCGAACAGCAGCAGCGGGAAGACCTCGGTGTGCTCGACGCGGGCCCTGGCCGCGTTCCGCTCCAGCGTGGAGTTCGGTACGGCGGCGGCCATGGGCGTGAAGCCGGTGACCCCGTTGTCGAGCTTGCGCTCGGCGAACAGCAGCGCCGCGAGCAGCGAGAACACGAGGATCAGCAGCCACAGGATCTGCGTCGGGCCGTCGATGGACACGGCGCCCATCGCTCCGACCGTGCGCCAGTTCGGACCCCACGTGCGCCACAGGACGACGATCGCTGCTACCAAGGAGACGCCGGTGACGATGAGCTGGCCCTCGTCGCGCAGGTGGCGCGGGACCAGTGCCTCGATCAGCACCCCCAGGCAGGCTCCGATGAAGACGATGAGCACCGGGCCGAGCAGCCGGTATTCGATCGTCGGAGCCGCGATCTCCAGGAGGGTGGTCATCATCTACCTTCCTTGCCGGCAGCCGGTGCCGGATCAGAGATGTTCATCGTGATCATGGTCTGCTGCGCGGTCTTGTTGCTCAGGTCGAGCACCGGCTTGGGGAAGAAGCCGACCAGAAGCAGGAGGATGATCACGGGCGCCACTGCGAGCCGCTCCAGCCACGTCGCGTCGCTCGTGATGTGCTCGCGGGTCTGGTCGGTGACCGGGCCCGTCATGACGCGCTGGTACATGATCAGGATGTAGAGGGCAGCCAGCACCATGCCCACGCAGGCGATCGCCGCGACCACCGGATAACGGCTCCAGGTTCCGGCCAGGACGAGGAACTCGCCCACGAAGCTGCCCATGCCCGGTAGCGAGAGGGAGGCGAGGCCGCCCAGCAGCGTGATGCCGGCGAGCACAGGGGCCACCTGGAAGACGCCGCCGAAGTCCGTGATCTGCACGGAGCCTCGGCGCTTCGCCAGATAGCCGATGACGAGGAACAGGGCCGCTGTGGAGAAGCCGTGGTTGAGCATGTAGAAGATCGAGCCGGAGATCGACTGGGTGGTGAGCGCGAAGATGCCGAGCACCATGAAGCCGAAGTGGCTGACCGAGGTGAATGCCACCAGCCGCAGCAGGTTCTTCTGGCCGATGGCCGCGATCGCCCCGTACAGGATCGAGATGATCGCGAGCACCACGATGACCGGGGTCGCGAGCCGCGACGCCTCGGGGAACAGCCCCAGGCAGAACCGGATCATCCCGAAGGTGCCGATCTTGTCGAGGATGCCGACCAGCAACGTGGACGTACCAGGTGTCGCCTGTTCGGCCGTGTCCGGCAGCCAGGTGTGTACCGGCACCATCGGCGCCTTGATCGCGAACGCGACGAAGAACCCTATGAACAGCAGCATCTCGACGCCCGGCGTCACGTTGAGCTTGGCCAGGTCCTCGAGCAGGTAGCTGGGGGCGCCCTGGTTGGCGTACGAGACGCCGAGGCCGATGACGCTGAACAGCATGACGAGGCCGCCGGCGAGCGAGAACAGCAGGAACTTCACCGCCGCCTTCGCCCGCTTGGCGCCGCCCCAGCCCGCGATGAGGAAGTACATCGGGATGAGCGTCGCCTCGAAGAACAGGTAGAACAGCAGCACGTCGGTCGCGAGGAACACGTACAGGCTGAGCGACTCGAGGATGAGGATCAGCGCCACCTTCACGTGTACGCCCCAGCGGCCCTCGTCTCCCTCGGGCTCGGCGAGCAGCACCACCGGTACGAGGACCGTCGTGAGCACCACCATCAGCAGGCCCATGCCGTCGAGGCCGAGCGCGTAGTACGCACCGAAGGCCTTGATCCAGAGCTGGTGCTCGCTCATGTCCGCTCCCCCGAGGTGCTGGGCAGCGACCACGACGGAGAACACGAGGGTGGCCAGTGCGACGGCGATCGCGACGTACCGTGCGGTGGATCCGCGAAGGAACCACACCACCAGTCCGCCGACGAGCGGCAACAGAGCCAGGATCGTCAACAACATCTCACCCCTCCTTTCAGACCAAGCGGCCGATGACGAGGGCGAGACCGACGATGACGACACCGACGATCATCATCAGGCCGTAGGACCTGACGTACCCGTTCTGAAGCGTGCGAAGACCTGCACCGAGCCCGACGGTCAGCGTGCCGCTGCCGCGTACGGCGCCGTCGACGATCCCCTCGTCGGCCGCGACGACCGCGTTCGTGAGCGCCTGGCCGGGCTTCATGAAGACGGCCTCGTTGAAGGCGTCCCCGAAGAGGTCGTGGCGTCCGGCGAGCGTGAAGACGTTGCGCGTGTACGGGACCGAGGCAGGGATGGCCGTGCGGCCGAAGACCTGCCACGCGACAGCGACACCCGCGATGACCACGGCAAGGGTGACCAGGCCCACCGGGGTGAGGTGCGGCAGCCACGACGCGTCTGAAGGCGCCTCACCGCCGACGGCCGGCGCGAGCCAGCTGCCGATCCACGAGTTCATCGCCATGCCGGCGATGACGGACGGGATCGCCAGCAGCACGAGCGGCACCCACATCACGGCTGGGGACTCGTGCGGGTGCACGCCGTCGGCCCAGCGCTTGCTCGACCAGAAGGTCATGAACATCAGGCGCGTCATGTAGAACGCCGTGACGCCGGCCGCGAGGAGCGCGAGACCGCCGAGCACGGGCTGCTGCTCCCACGCGGCCTCGATGATCGAGTCCTTGGAGTAGAAGCCCGAGAACAGCGGCGTACCAATGATCGCCAGGTAGCCCATGAGGAAGGTGTAGTACGTGATCTTCATCGACTTCGCGAGGCCGCCGTAGTGGCGCATGTTCACGTCGTCGTTCATGCCGTGCATCACCGAGCCGGCACCGAGGAACATGTTGGCCTTGAAGAAGCCGTGCGTCAGCAGGTGGAAGATAGCGAACGGGTACGCCACGGGGCCGATGCCCGCAGCGAGCATCATGTATCCGATCTGCGACATCGTCGATCCGGCGAGGACCTTCTTGATGTCGTCCTTGCTCGTGCCGATCCACGCACCGGCGAGCAGCGTCACGGTGCCGACGATCGCGACGGCCAGTGACGCGGCGGGCGTCTCGGCGTACACGGCGTGCGAGCGTACGACCAGGTAGACGCCGGCGGTGACCATCGTCGCCGCATGGATGAGGGCCGACACCGGGGTGGGGCCCTCCATCGCGTCGAGCAGCCAGGACTGGAGCGGGACCTGCGCCGACTTTCCGCAGGCGCCGACGAGCAGCAGCAGGCCGAGCAGCGTGGCCCACGTGGGCGACAGCCGCGCGGCACCATCGTTGACGGCGGAGAACGAGCTCGACCCAAACATCGCGAGCATCGTGAAGATCGCCATCGTCATGCCGAGGTCGCCGACGCGGTTGACCACGAAGGCCTTCTTGCCGGCGGTGGCCGCGGTGGGCTTGTGCTGCCAGAACGAGATCAGCAGGTACGAGGCGAGACCGACGCCCTCCCAGCCGACGAACATCAAGGGGACGTTCGATCCGAGGACGAGGATGAGCATCGCCGCGGTGAACAGGTTCAGGTACGTCATGAACCGCGGGTAGCCCGGGTCGTCGCCCATGTAGCTCGTCGAGTACACGTGGATGAGCGAGGCGATGCCCGTGACCATCACCGTCATGATCCCGGAGAGGTGATCCATGACGAAGCGGACGTTCACCGGGATGTCGTAGACGGCGCCCTCGCCCGCAGGGATCGAGATCGAGAACCACGGATAGACGTCCTGGACGATGCGGCCCTCGTCGTGCTCGGCGCCTTCGCCCATGCTTGCGCGCACGAGCGTGACGAACGCGTAGAGCGCGAGCAGGAACGACGCGGACACGCTGCCGACCGCGAGGCCGGTGACGATTCGCCTGTCTGCGTACTTGCCGAAGCAGCCGTTGATCACCGCGGCCATCAGCGGCAGCAGCACGATCCACATCAGCGATCGGCTCGCGAAGTCGGAGAAGTCGAGTTCCATCGTTCAGTTCCTGAGAAGGTCGGCGCGATCGCTGTCGACCGACTTCTTCAAGCGATAGAGGCTGATGAGGATCGCGAGGCCCACGGCCGCTTCGGCGGCGGCGACCGCGATGACGAAGAACGCGAACACCTGCCCCGCGTGCGAC
>JAYUEA010000550.1:0-2953 GCA_043739465.1 Propionibacteriaceae bacterium | reverse complement strand
GTCGCGCCCGTACTTGTTCAGCAATTCCCTCGCCCCCAGCATCGTCGCGGCGTCGCTCGCGGTGCTCGACCTGCTCGCGGCCTCGGACGACCTGCGACAGACCCTGCGCGACCACACCACGTACTTCCGTGCCCGCCTCGAAGAGCTCGATTTCGAGGTGCCCGTCTCGGACCACCCGATCGTGCCAGTGATGATCGGCGATGCCGCGGTGGCGGCGCGCATGGCTGACGAGATCGTCGCGCGCGGCGTGTACGTGCGGGCGTTCTCGTACCCGGTGGTGCCGCAGGACAAGGCCCGGATCCGTACGCAGCTCTCGGCAGCCCACACCCGCGCCGACCTCGACCTGGCCCTCGACGCCTTCGTCGCGGCTCGGGAGATCGTACGTTCCTGACAGGCGAACTCGCAGGGCAGAAGGTGCCCGGTACCCGCACAGCCTTTCGGCTGCCCGCACAACCCTTGTGACTCCATATCTCGACCGAAAGGCTGTGCGCACGGCGGTTGACCCCTTCCCCGAGAGGGCGCACGGCGCGAAGAACGTTTCGCTTGACATCAAGTTGCTTTACGTCAAGATATCCCCTAGTGTCTGCCCATCGACCACCGACATAGACGTCAATATGGTCACTGACATACACGATTGAACGAATGCCCTGCTATGCCACCTCGGCAGCGGCATGCCACACCCGGCGCCCCGGCGCCGTCACCGTTGTTCCCGCCGACCCAGAAACGGGGGACCGATGTCCTCAGCAACCACCACACCGCCCGACGATCCCGAGTTCCATCTTCCGAGGGACCACTGGCCGCTGCCCGAGCTCTCGCATGCGGAGCCCGTGCACCCTCACCCGACGGCCAAGTCCTTCGCCGACGTGAAGGCGTCGGCGCCGTACCAGAAGCTCCGCCGCTCGTTCATCACCTTCGCGTTCCCGACGGTAGCGGCGGTGCTGGTCTGGTACTTCCTCTACGTCCTGCTGTCCCTGTACGCCGTGCCGTTCATGAAGACCCCCGCGATCGGGAACCTCAACATCGGCATGGTCATCGGCCTCGCCCAGTTCCCGACGACGTGGTTCGCGACCTGGTTGTACGTGCGGCGCGCCAGCCGAGTCCTCGACCCCATGGCCGCCTCGGTGCGCGCCACGATCGAAGCGGAGGTTTCCACGTGACGCTCCTGGAGTCGACGGGCAACCCCGTCATCAACATCGCGATCTTCGCGGTCTTCGTCATCGTCACGATGGGGATCGTCATCAAGGTGACCCGCAACTCGGCGAAGAAGGCCACCTCCTTCTACACCGGCGGCGGCGCCTTCTCCGGTCGTCAGAACGGTCTCGCCATCACCGGCGACTACCTCTCGGCTGCCGCCTTCCTCGGCGTGACCGGTGCAATCGCGGTGTACGGCTACGACGGCCTGCTGTACTCCGTTGGCTTCTTCATTGCGCTGCTGCTGGCCCTGTACCTCGTGGCCGAGCCGCTGCGCAACACCGGCAAGTACACGATGGCCGACGTGCTGAGCTTCCGCATGAACCAGAAGCCGGTCCGTACTGCCGCGGCGATCTCGACCCTGACGATCTCGCTGGTCTACCTCCTGGCCCAGATGGCCGGTGCCGGTGGCCTGGTGGCGCTGCTCCTCGGCGTCACCAACCCCGTGTGGCAGGCCGTGGTCATCGCCGGCGTCGGCGTGATCATGATGATCTACGTACTCATCGGCGGCATGAAGGGCACGACCTGGGTCCAGATGATCAAGGCCGTACTGCTGATCACGGGCGCCACGGTCATGGCGGCGTTGGTGCTGTTCAACCACGGCTTCAACCTCTCCGAGCTCCTGGGCAGCGCCAACAGCGCCCGCCAGGCCGTCGACGGCAAGTCGATCCTGACCCCAGGCCTGCAGTACGGCAAGGACTGGATCACACGGCTGAGCTTCCTCTCGCTGGCCATCGCGCTCGTGGCAGGCCCGTCCGGCCTGCCCCACGTGCTGATGCGCTTCTACACCGTGCCGTCGGCCAAGGAGGCCCGTCGCTCCGCGGTGTACGCGATCGTGCTCGTCGGGTTCTTCTTCCTGCTGACGCTCGTCCTGGGCTACGGCGCCGCCGAGCTCGTGGGCGTCAAGACGATCCTGGCGGCACCGGGCAAGGCCAACTCGGCCGCTCCGCTGCTCGCCCTCCACCTGGGTGGCGAGGTGCTCATGGCCGTCATCTCCGGCGTGGCCTTCGCGACGATCCTCGCGGTCGTCGCCGGTCTCACGATCACCGCGTCGGCGTCGTTCGCTCACGATGTCTACAACTCGGTGATCAAGTCCGGGAAGGCGGATCCGGCACAGGAGGTGAAGGTCGCCCGCATCGCGGCCGTCGTCATCGGCATCCTCGCGATCATCGGCGGCATCCTCGCCAACGGGCAGAACATCGCGTTCCTGGTGTCTCTCGCCTTCGGTGTGGCGGCCTCGGCGAACCTGCCGAGCATCCTCATGACGATGTACTGGAAGAGGTTCACCACGCGCGGCTCGGTCTGGTCGATCTACACCGGTCTGATCTCGTCGATCGTGCTGATCATCTTCTCCCCGGCCGTCGTCACCTCGGGTCCGCTGGCGATCTTCCCGCTGACGAACCCGACGATCGTGTCGCTCCCGCTGGCGTTCATCGCCGGCATCATCGGGACGCTCACGTCGAAGCTGCCGGCCGACGAGGACCTGCAAGCAGAGATGGAGGTCCGGTCCATGACCGGAGCGGGCGCCGAGGGCGCCGTCGCTCACTGACACACCATCACGGGGCCGTCACGCGATTCCTGCGTGGCGCCCCCGTGCTGCGTCACAAGCCCGGCGGCGCGCACAGCCTTTCGGGTGTCCGCACAACCCCTGTGACCTCATTTCTCGACCAAAGGGTTGTGCGCGCGGGGCGGGCCCCGAGGCTAGGGCGGAGTCGCTCACAGAACATCACCACGGGCCGTCACGCGATTCCTGCGTGGCGGC
>JAYUEA010000549.1:0-2957 GCA_043739465.1 Propionibacteriaceae bacterium | reverse complement strand
GCCTGGCACGCCGTGCTCGGGTTCGTACCCCGCATCGTCACCGCGAGCCTCGCCGGCTTCCTCGTGGGCCAGTTCCTCAACGCGTACGTGGTCGTGCGTCTGCGCGACCGCGCCCATCCGGGTTCGCTGTGGTGGCGGCTCGTGTCGAGCACTCTGGTCGGGGAGCTGGCCGACACGACGATCTTCTGCACCGTCGCGTTCGGCGGCCTCATCGACCTCGGCACCATGGTCAACTACATCCTCGTCGGCTACGTCTGGAAGGTCGGCGTCGAGGTGGTCATGCTCCCCGTCACGCTGCGGGTGATCAAGGCGGTCAAACGCTACGAGGGAATCGCCGCCTGACGGTGGGGCCTCGGTAGAGTGACGCTCGTGCCGAAACCCCAGGACCTCGCAGGTCGTGCGAAGCGCGCGGCGAAGTCCGTGGTCCGCCGAGGCCTGGACAAGGCCCCCGGTGCGGAGAGGATGGCACTCACGGCCTACTTCACGGGCCTGAACTGGGGAACCGCGCAGCAGCTCGCGTACCGGGCCTGGCTGGACCTGCGGTCTACGGAAGCTGCGGCCGGGATTCCGATCAGCGCAGCAGTCTCCCCCACCGTGAGCGTCGTGCTCGATGTCGCGGGCCAGTCCGAGGACGGGGCCAGCAGGTCGCTCGCCCGGGTGCTCGCTCAGACCTACGAGAACTGGGACCTCACGGTCACTGCCGACTCGGCCTCCACGCCTGTCGTGCCGCGGAGCCGGCGCCATCGCGTCCTGGTCCGTGCAGGATCGAGCGCCGCAGAGCGCATGAACGAGGCCCTGGATGCCTGCGACGGCGACTTCGTGGTCTTCGTGGGGCCGGACGACGTGCTCTACCCGGACACGTTCGCGGCCCTCGCGGCGACAGTGGTGAACGACCCGACGGCTGGCATCGCGTACGGCGGCGACGACATCGCCGTCATCGCGGTGGACCGCCACGGCGTCGAACAGGTGGCGCGCCGGGACCCGTTCTTCAAACCCGACTGGAACCCCGAGCTGCTGCACAGCACGCCGTACCTGGGCACCGTGACGTTCCTGCGGACGTCGCAGGTGGTCGCCGCGGGCGGCCTTCGGGACCTGCCCGGCGCTGAGCTCTGGGATCTCCAGCTGCGGCTCACCCGCGGCGGTGCCGGCGTCGTCCACGCCGACGGGATCGTCGCTGGCCGCGTCAGCGCACGGCCGACGGTTGACAGCAAGACCGCGACCACCCTGCTCTACGAGGCGCTGGCTACCGAGAACTCGCCGAGCTGTACGGTCGCGCGCGGTCACCTGCCCGGCACCTGGAGCGTGCGCTACCCGGTTGTGGGCGAACCCCTCGTGTCGATCGTCATCCCCAGCAAGAACGCCCTGGACGTGGTGAGCCGGTGCGTCGAGTCGATCTACGGCGCGACCGCGTACCGCGCCTTCGAGGTCGTGCTCGTGGACACCGGTAGCGACGACCCCGCGGTGCTCGACTGGTACGCCGACATGGCGAGGCTCCACGAGTCGTTCCGGGTCGTCGACTGGCCGAAGCAGCCGTTCTCGTACGCGAACTCCTGCAACGCCGGCGCCGCAGAGGCGCGCGGCGAGGTGCTCGTGATGCTGAACAACGACACCGAGGTCTTGGACCCGTCGTGGCTCGAGGTGATGGTGGGCGAGGCCCAGCGCCCCGAGGTCGGCATCGTCGGCTGCCTGCTGCTGTACCCCGACCGCTTGACCGTGCAGCACGCCGGCATCGGGCTGGGCATCAAGTCCGTCGCCGGCAACAGCCTGGCTGGCCTGCGACTGGACGGGCGGCTGTCGAGGACACAACGCGTCATGCTCTGGACGCGGAGGGCCACGACGGCCGTGACCGCGGCCTGCATCGCGGTGCGGAAGACCGTGTACGACGAGGTGTCCGGCTTCGACCCGGAGCTGCGCATCACGTTCAACGACGTCGACCTGTGCCTGCGCGTGGGCGCCAAGGGCTACCGGATCGTGTACACGCCGGACGTGCGACTGCTCCACCACGAGTCGAAGACGATCGCACCCGCGAGGGACTGGAGCGAGCTGTACGCGGCCCGCGCGCTGTTCAGGTCACGATGGGGCGCACTCGTGGACCGTGACCCGCAGATGAACCGCCACCTGGCCCGTACCACCACCAGCTATCGGCTCCCGTTCCACGGGCGCTGACGAGCGCTCAGCTCTTCGGCGACCAGGGTTCGGGATCGATGGCCCCGAGGCCGTGACCCCTGGGCTTCTTCAGGGGGCGCTCCGGGACCAGCCTGTCGAAGTGGGAGCCCAGGGCGACAATCCCCGCGGCCTCGATCGGATCTCCGGCGATCACCTTGAGCTTGAGCGACCGGCTCAGGCAGTCCAGCACATCCCCGTCGGAGCTGTGCACGGACCCGTTCACGTAGAAGCTTCCCGCTCTGAAGCTCAGCGACGGGATCACGACGTCGATGCTGCCGGGGCCGGGCTCGATCGAGGCGGGAAGGTAGTCGACGTCCTTCGTGTGGTTGGCCCACATGAGGTGTCCGTCGACGTGGTCGACGGAGAAGATGAAGCTCGGGTCCGGGATTCGTTTCTTCGCCGTGTAGTGCATTCGGAGGATGACGGGCTCGTAGGACGCGACATGGTGGGGGTTGACCTCGTCGCCCGCGATGACCTCGATCGCGTCGATCAGCACTTCGCCGGTGCCGTACCGGGTGCCTTCGCCTTCGACAGATCGTGCGCCGTGCTCGTCGTCGACGTAGCTGCTGATGACGTCGTTGGCGTTGCCGACGCTCGCGATCTTGCCGTGGTCGATCCAGGCGGCCTCGTCGCAGAATGTGCGCATCTGGTCGAGCGAGTGGCTCACCACGACCACGGTACGGCCGTCGCGTTTGAGGTCGGCGAACTTCTCCATGCACTTCTCCTGGAACTCCATGTCGCCGACGGCCAGGACCTCGTCGACGAGGAGGATCTCGGGCTCGACGTGGATC
>JAYUEA010000548.1:0-2961 GCA_043739465.1 Propionibacteriaceae bacterium | reverse complement strand
TGACGACGCTGGGCTGGTCAAGGCCGTTGGCCGCACCGACTGGCACTTCGGTGGACAGCCCGCGGGCTGTGCTGGTGATTGGTGCCACGGTGACGTTGGTGAGGAAGGGCCGGACTTCGTCGCGGGTGAGGACCAACACTGAGCGGGTCTTGTCAAGGCGGGCGGCATGGATCGGTCGCACTGTCACTCCATCCCGTCCAACGGGGTTCGAGCGGCGTAGACAGCGAGGTCGTCGAGGTGCGTAGCGGGCTGGGTCGCGGCCAGGATCGCAGCGTCGTGTTCCGCGACCTTGCGGCGACGTTCACGCTCAAGGGCTCGCGAGACGACGGCAGCCCTGCTGGGCGCCTCGCCATCCTTGACGAGTGCATCGACGAAAGCCACGAGCTCGTCGGGGAGCCGAACCGCGATCTGTGTGGTGATACCAGAATGGTAGCGCATTGGGATCGGCCGGCCTATTGACTGTCTGAGGTGGCCTCACCCGAGAGTGTCAGTGGGCGGTGGGAGCATGGATGCAGGCCAGCAGATTGGGGGGCATGACCGAGAAGGTGTTCCATAGGTACGCAAGCCTCGACGAGGCGCTCGAGGACAAGAGGATTCCATTGGAGAACCGCCCGATGATCCGTGCCTTCGTGGTGGCCATCGGGTGCGCTCGCTTCGAGCGGACCACGAGCTACCTCAAAGCCGGTCGCCGCGATGGAGGTCCTCACCTCCAGATCGCCTATGGGTGGTCCAGCGGCTTCGTCTCGCGGGAGGAGGCCGAGGCGGCCGCAGGCATCGAGCCGTGGGCGAGGGAACGCAAAGGGCTTTTCTGTGTGACCCACCCGGTCCACAAGGGGCACAGGGGCGGTGGCGTCAGCTACGAGGCAGCCACCTCCGGTCGCATCTGCCCATCGTGCAACTGTGAGATCCCTCTGGCTGAGACGGTGTGCCCGGACTGCTTCGGCTAGTCGAGATTGCGCCTCGTCGGACGGGCGTGTCAGGACCTGGCTGCCACGACTCGTCGATGGCTGACCATGACTACTGCGAGCGCGACCACAAGGCCGATCCCACCCGTGGCGAGGAAGCCCGCGCGCCAACCGAACGTGTCGAGCACCATGCCGACGATGGGCGGGCCGAGGGACGACCCGGCGGTGAGCGCGGAACCGTGCCAGCCCATGGCCTCTCCGCGTACGGACTCCGGGACGCGCCCGCTCACCTCGTCGACCGTCGCCGAGATCAGAGGAGCGCAGAACAGGCCAGACACCACGACGATGACGAAGATGGCAGGAATGCTGGTCGCGGCCGCGAGGGGCAGAGTCAAAGCCGCGAGACCGATGAGCAGGATCGACGCGGGGATCGACCGGTGCCAGGCGCCGTAGACAAGGCCGCCCACTGCGGAGCCGGCGCACCACACGGTGATCACGAGTCCCAGCAGATCCGTACGGTCGAACGTCCGCAGCGCTGCCACGAGCGAGACATCCGTGCCGGACAGCACGATCCCGGCGGACAGCACCGCCCCGTACACGCCGAGCACGGACGGGCTGAGCCACTCCCGACGAGGCGGTGCCGGAAGTGGTTCGCTGTCGTCGCCAGGCTCACGCGCGGGGATCAGGGGTGGGTTGACGAGCGCCAGCAGTGCACCGCCGAGCGAGGTCAGCAGCGTCAGGGCGATCAGCGTCGGGCGCGTACCGAACGTCGTGACGGCGAGAATCGCCAGCAGCGGTCCGATCATGAAGTTGATCTCGACGAGGACCGAGTCGAGGGACAGCGCGGTGCGGCGTGCCCCCTCCGGTGACGTCGCCACGATGATCTGGCGGATCAGGGAGAAAAGCGGCAGCGAGAACAGTCCGCCGACGGCGCAGGCGATGGTGAGGAGCCAGTACGGGAGGAAGGGTGCGACTCCCCAGACCAGCGGCACGATAATGAGCGACGGCAGCAGTGTGCGGCGCAGCCCCAGGCGGTCGAGCAGTCGCCCACGCCAGGGAGCGGCGATGGCGGCGGCGATCGTGTAGACGGCGGCGACGATCCCGGCGGCCGTGTAGCTCATGCCGAGCGTCTGCACGACATGGAGGGTGAGGGTGACGCCGAAGCCGTACTGAGGGATCCTCGCCAGCAGCGAGATCAGCTCGGCTTTGCGGAACGCCGGTACGCGCAGCACCTCGTCGTACCTGCCGAACACTGATCGACCCCCCTGACGCTCCGTGACAGCGTCCCAGCCTTTCACGGCCGTCGCATGCCCATTTCGCGCGCGCTAGACGACGAGTACGGCCTTGCCGCTCGCGGTGCCGGAGCCGAGCCACTCGTGCGCGGCGCGTACGTCATCGAGCGCGAAACGCTTCTCGGTGGGGAGCTTGATCTGCCCCGACTCGTACATGGGCCACACGTCCCGCGCGACCATCGCGACCACCTCGACCTTGCGCTCGATGGGGCTGAAACGCAGCGATGTCGCGGTGACAAGGGCGTTCTTCGTGAGGAGCGCGTTGAGGTCGAGGGTGCCCTTGCGGCCACCCTGCAGCCCGATCACGACGAGCCGCCCGTTGCGGGCCAGCGAGGCGACGTTGGGCTCGAGGTACTTGGCGCCCATCACGTCCAGCAGCACGTCGACGCCGCGATCGTCGGTCGCCTCTTTCACCGCCGCGGCCCAGTCCTCGTGGTAGTCGATCGCCACGTCCGCACCGAGCGCCCGACACTGGTCCAGCTTCTCCGACGACCCGGCGGTCGTGAGTACGAGACCGCCCCGCGCCTTCACGTACTGGATCGCGAACGCGCCGATCCCGCCCGTTCCGCCGTGCACCAGGAACGACTCGCCGTCCGCGAAACCCACCCGGTCCAGGTTCGAGACCACGGTCGCCGCCACCTCCAGCAACGCCCCAGCGGTCACGAGGTCGACGCCCGACGGCGGCCGGCAGCACTGACCGGCGGGCACCACAGCCAGCTCCGCATAGCCCCCTCCGGCCAGCAACGCCACGACCGGGTCGCCGA
>JAYUEA010000547.1:0-2968 GCA_043739465.1 Propionibacteriaceae bacterium | reverse complement strand
TCAGCGAGGTGCGGACAGGCGCGAAGGTCTGGCAGTCCTCGGCCGCGGAGCTGCCGCTGTGGTCCAGCGCAACCCCGGCCGGTGCCGCGCGAACGATCGCGGTGGTCTTCGGGTAGCTCCGGCCTCAGCGCGTGAGGCGCGCCGCGGCGGCCGCGACGCGTTCGTCGGTGGCCGTGAGCGCGATGCGTACGTGGTCGTTGCCTGCGGTGCCGTAGAAGTCGCCGGGGGCCGCGAGGATGCCGAGGTCGGCGAGACGGTCGACGGTCGCGCGGCCCGACTCACCGCGGGTGGCCCACAGGTACAGGCCGGCCTGCGAGTGGTCGATCCGGTAGCCGGCAGCCAGCAGCGCCGTCGAGAGCGCCTGGCGGCGTGCCTCGTACAGCCCTCGCTGCACCCGTACGTGCTCGTCGTCGCCCAGCAGGACCGTCATGGCCGCCTGTACGGGCGCGGGCACCATCATGCCGAGGTGCTTGCGGACCTCGAGCAGCTGCGACACCACGGTCGCGTCGCCGCCGATGAAGCCCGCCCGGTAGCCGGCGAGGTTCGACCGCTTCGAGAGCGAGTACGCGCCGACGATGCCGGTCACGTCACCACCGTTGAGGCGCTCGTCCAGCACCGACACCGGCTCGGCGTCCCAGCCGAACTCGCCGTAGCACTCGTCGGCGACCAGGAGCGCGCCGCGCTCGCGGCAGTACGAGATCCAGGCGGAGGTCTCCCCCGCATCGGCCACGCGGCCGGTCGGGTTCGACGGGGAGTTCGTCCACACCAGCGCGGGACGCTCGCCGGCGACGTCGTCGGGGGTCTCGGCGGTCACCACGCGGCAACCGGCGACGGCAGCGCCGACCGCGTACGTGGGGTATGCCGTCGCCGGGATCACCACGGTGTCCCCGGCGCCTAGACCGAGCAGCGTAGGCAACCAACCGACGAGCTCCTTCGTGCCGATCACCGGCAGCACGCCGCGCTCGGTGAGGTCGGGTGCGCCCCATCGCGACATGAGGTAGCCGTTGATCGCCTGCCGCAGGGCCGGCGTGCCCCAGGTCAGCGGGTAGCCGTGCGCGTCCGACGCGGCCGCCAGCGCCTCACGACCCAGCTCCGGCGTCGGGTCGACGGGCGTGCCGACGGAGAGGTCGCAGATGCCGTCGGGATGGCTACGGGCCCGCGCCGCGGCGCCCGCGATCGTGTCCCACGGGAAGTCGGGGAGGTTGAGCGGGCGGAAGAAGGCGGGGATGCTCACTCGCCCTGGGGCGGAAGGGCGGCGACGACCGCGTGGTCGTGGTCGATGACACCCATCTTGGCCGCGCCACCGGGCGTACCCAGCTTGTCGAAGAAAGCCGCGTTGACGTCGAGGTACTCGGAGTACTGCGGCGGGACGTCGTCCTCGTAGTAGATCGCCTCGACCGGGCAGACCGGCTCGCAGGCGCCGCAGTCGACGCACTCCTCCGGGTTGATGTACAACATCCGGTTGCCTTCGTAGATGCAGTCGACGGGACACTCGTCGACGCAGGCCCGGTCCTTGATGTCCACACAGGGCAGGGCGATGATGTACGTCACGAAGGTCTCCTCACACGGTCCGAACGGCGTCGTCGGCCGCAGATCGCACTCTACAGTCAGCGTTCGACAACGCGACTCAGGTTGAGCAGGTGATCTTGTCCTCCGGCGCGTAGTGCCAGGAGAACTTCTCCTCTCGTGCCACCTTTCCGCCTCGGATGAACTGCCTGGTGTAGCTGACGTCGAAGCCCTGGTTGGCGCCTTGCGGCTCGCATTTGGGATCGGTAGAGACCCGCGTCGCAGGCTCGGTGAAGTTCGTCTTCACCGGGTCGGTCGCCCGCACCTCGTCCCAGACCTTGGTCGACCACATCCGCACCGTGATCGAGCCCTTGGCCGACGGGGTGGAGGCCTTGATGTAGGCCTGGACGTAAACCCCGTACTGCGTGTCGTTGGCGAACCGCAAGTCGAGCGCCCCGTAGTAGACCGTTGCCTCGCGGCCCGCCGGGTAGCGGTCGATGTAGAACGTGTGCGGATGGTGCTCGACGTCCTTGAGACCCGCGAAGAACATGGCGTTGTACGTGGTCGTGGCGCTCTGTGAGACGCCGCCGCCGACCTCCTTGACCAGCGCGCCGCCCTGGATCACGTAGCCGTCGACGTAGCCGTTGGCCGCGGTCCGCTCGCCCAGGGACTTGTTGAGGCTGAAGGTGTCTCCCGGTTTGAGCAGGGACCCGTTGATGCCGGCCGCCGCCTTGCCGAGGTTGTTGTTCCGGTAGGCGGCGTGGGGGTAGTAGGTGGTGAACTCCCCCACGATCTCCTTGATGCCCAGCGCCTGGGCCTGCTCGGTCGTGAAGGCAGCCTTGACGACGCTGGCCTCGACCGGGCCGGTCTTCTGGTCAGCGGGCTTGGCGAGCAGCGGCGCCACCGCCGACGCGAGCTTCTCCTCCGTGATCGTCAGGCCGTCCTTCGACGGGGTGATCGCGGGCTTGCCGCCGGAGTCGAGGGTGATCTTGGCGTCGACCGCAGCGCCCAGCTTGAGCGCGGACACGGCGGAGGTCGCCGATGTCAGGAGCTTCGTGTAGTCGACCTGGCCCCCGAACGTGCCGTTGACGAGGGCGAACGTCGTCGAGGTGGCGATGTCTTGAGGACTGATGGCAAACGTGCCCTTGCCGGTGTCGAGCGTGACCGGCCCTGCGACCGCGGTCGTGGCCCAGCCGCTGACCACTGCGTCCGCCTGCTCTGTGCTTACTGCGGGCTGGGTGACCTTGTTGGGCGCTGCGACCGTCGACTCGATGCCGAACGCTCCGACGATCGCATCGGCGGTGGCCGTCTGGTCGACGGTGATGCCGCTGGTCGCGGGCGTTCGGACAGGTGTCGTGCCCTGGTAGGCGACGGTCGCGTCGGCGGCCTTGACGTCAAGGGTGCTGGCTGCGGTGGCGACGGCCGTGGTCAGCGCTGAGGAGTCGACGACCACCACCGCAGC
>JAYUEA010000546.1:0-2968 GCA_043739465.1 Propionibacteriaceae bacterium | reverse complement strand
TGCTGGCTGCCGGGAATCCGGACATCGACCTGCTCGCGGTCACGACCGTGGCGGGCAACCAGACGCTGGAGAAGGTGACCCGGAACGCGTTGGCCGTGTGTGCGGCGGGCGGGATCACGGTCCCCGTCGCGGCGGGTTCGGCGGGACCGCTGGTCAGGACGCAGTACGTAGCCGAGGACATCCACGGCGACTCGGGCCTGGACGGGCCCGCACTTCCCACGGCGACCACCGAGCTCGACGGGCGTCATGCGGTCGACGTCATCATCGACATCATCATGTCGCACGAGCCGGGAACCGTGCACCTGGTGCCGACCGGGCCACTGACGAACATCGCGCTCGCCATCCGCAAGGAGCCGCGGATCGTCCAGCGGGTGAAGTCGGTCGTGCTGATGGGCGGCGCCTACACGCGCGGCAACGTGACGGCCGCGGCCGAGTTCAACATCTACGTCGACCCGGAGGCGGCCGAAGCGGTGTTCGCCGCCGACTGGGACGTCACCATGGTCGGGCTCGACCTCACCCACCAGGCCACCGCGACCCCCGACGTCATCGAGAAGATCGCGGCGGTGGGCGGCCCGCTGGCGACGTTCGTCACCGACATGCTCGGGTTCTTCCGCTCCACCTACCTCGAGCGGTTCGGGTTCCCGGACCCGCCAGTCCATGACGCCTGCTGCGTCGCGAAGCTCATCGACCCGGCGGTGTTCACCACCCGCGACGCGTTCGTCGCCGTGGAGCTCACGGGTACATGGACCGCCGGCATGACGTACACGGTCTTCGACCCGGAGCTGTCGGTGCCGGACGTACGAGAGGCTGCAGGGCGCCGACGTCGTACCCACGTCGCCACTGAGCTGGACAAGGACCGCTTCTGGGGACTCGTCATCGATGCGCTGGAGAACCTCACGGCGGCCAAAGGCTGAGCCGACCCTTCGAGACAGTGAGGCGACTACGTAGCGTTGCTCCTCAGGGATCCGGGTTGCGGGGGCTCGAGGTCGGTTCCCTGAGGAGTTGATGCGCCCTTCCATACGCAGGGCGACTCCGTCGCGCTGCTCCTCAGGATGAACTTCACGCGTCTCGAAGGGCCGACGTCCGGCGAACGTCAGGCGAGCCCGCGCTTCGCGAGCAGGTTGGGCACGTCGACCATGGGGTCCATGTCGCGGCCCGCCCAGCGGCGCCACGCGGCCAGCGGTCCGGCGGGGACCCGGATCGGAGCCCACGGCTGAGGATCTCCGGACACGAGCGCACCGGCGAGCTGGAGACCGGCGGCTGTGGCCGAGGTCGTCTCGTACAGTCCGAAGCCTCGCGCGACCCATGCCCCGCGCAGGACTGGGATGGCGCCTACGACGGGGACGCGATCGGCGGCGACCTCCGCGTAACGCGCCCGGACCTTCGTCACCTGCTGCTTAAGCTGGGCGGTGACCCACCCCACGAGATCGGCTGCGGCTGCGCGTTCGCGCACCTCGCTGACCGAGTGGCCGACGATGACGGTGAAGCCGCGCGACCCGTAGACGAGCGCGGCTGGTGAGTCGACGAACGTGTGGATGGCCTCGCAGTCGCCCTCGGCCTCGATGATCGGGTGGACATTGGTCTGCAGGTCGAGCCCAAGGTCTCCCCAGGGCGCGGCACCGATGGTGTCCACGAGGTCGGGGGCCGTGACGCTGCGCTCGGCGGCGTCCGTGGCGTACTGGATCTGCCACTCCGACCGGCGCACGAACCGGCCCAGGGTGACGTCGCTCTCGATCGTCACGCCGAGGCTCGTCGCAAGCTCGGTGAGCGCGGTGCGGTGCGCCCACGAGTCGAGCGAGGCCTGCCCAGGCAAGAGGAGGGCGGGTCGTACGGTGATGGGCAGCGGCACGTCGTCGACCAGCTCCACCGGTTCGTCGACCAGCCGCAGCAGGCGCTTCTCCTGGACGAGGTGGAACGCGAGGTGACCGTCGATGCACAGCTCGTACGAGTCCCGGTCGACGATCGTCACGCCGTGAGTCGGCATGGTCTCGCGGAGCCAGTCGTTCGCCCGCCGGGTCCAGTCCACGTAGGTGGTGACCGCGGCGGCTCCTCGGTGGAGCTCGATCTCGCGGAGGGTCGACCCCTGTCCGAGGGTCATGAGTCCTAGACCGAAGCGCGTCGCCGGGCTCGGGTCGAGGACCACCACGGAGGCGCCGGAACGGGCGACCTCTACGGCAGTGGTGAGTCCGGCGACGGTGGCGCCGAGGACGACGACATCCGCCGTCGTTGAGGAAGAGGACGCTTGCCCGGCCATGCCGACGATCCTAGCGACGGGACCCTCCTGGTGACGTCAGCCGGGCCGTCTGCGGCGCGGCGCCCAGCCCACTGCCCGTGTGCCGACCCCGGCGTACCGGGCCGCGCACCGGCCCATAGGATTCCCATCGGAAGGGAGACGCCAATGGCGCTGTGGACTTTGAAGGAGAACCTCACCGAGGGTGGGGTCGTAGGACCTCGCGAGCGACTTTCGTGGGGCAAGACAGTGGGCCTGGGCGCCCAGCACGTCGTAGCGATGTTCGGGGCGACGTTCGTCTTCCCGCTGCTGATGGGCCTGAACCCACAGCTCGCCGTCATGATGAGCGGCATCGCGACGCTCGTCTTCCTGTTCGCCGTGAACCACCGAGTGCCGAGCTATCTCGGCTCGTCGGCCTCGTTCGTCGGTGTCGCGACCGCCATCTACGCCGCGGGCGGCAAGCCGTCGGACGTCACGGGCGCGATGTTCGTCACCGGCCTCACCCTGTTCATGGTCGGCTTGATCATCCACTTCATGGGCGCCGGCATCATCCACAAGCTGCTGCCCCCGGCTGTGACCGGCGCAGTGGTCATGCTCATCGGCTTCAACCTGGCCCCCGTCGTTGCCGGCGTGTACTGGCCGCAGGACCAGTGGGTCGCGCTCATCGTCATGCTCGTCGTCGTCGGCATCAGCGTCGGCTTCAAGGGGTTCATCGGCCGGATCGCCATCTTCCTCTCC
>JAYUEA010000545.1:0-2974 GCA_043739465.1 Propionibacteriaceae bacterium | reverse complement strand
CGGCGCCGAGCCGGAGGATGAGCTGGCGCAGCCAGCCGGGCTCGCTGACGCGCAGCGTCACCAGGTCTCCGGACGTGTGGGCGACCGGGTAGTACTCGGCGATCCAGCGCGCCGCGGGCGTCACCTTGAGGGTCACGTCCGCCACCGAGGTGTCCGACAGCCAGTCCTCCCGCTGCGGCGGCTCACCGTGGGGGGCGGAACGATCATCCGTGATCTGTACGGACTCGATCCGGTCGAGCCTGTACGACCGCCAGCCGTCGCGGTCGAGCGACCAGGCCTCGAGGTAGGCGTAGCCGTCCCGCACGACTATCGCGCTGGGGTCGACCAGCGGTCGGGTCGTATCGCCGCGAGCGCCGCCGTCGTACGTGAGCCGCACGCGTTGACCGCCGTTCAGGGCGTCGACGAGGCCCTGCCGCACGTCGTCGGCGCCGGTGACGATCGAGACGACCGCGGGCGGCGCGTCCTCCCACGACATCGTGGCGAGCTTGGCGCTGGCCGAGTCGATCGCCATGTACGACTCCGGCGCCGCGATCTCCCGTACCGCCTGCAGGGCCAGCCGGAGCGTGGCGACCTCGTGCGGCACCAGCCGCAACGGCCTCGCGAGGATCTCGGCGTTCGCGAGCCGGATCACGCCGTCGGCCTCGGCGGCGTCCATGTCGACCTCGATGAGGTCACCGGGCATGCCTCCCGGCAGGCCGCACATGAACGCGATCCAGAGGTCAGCCATGAGCTGCTTGGTCGAGATCTTGAACGCGTCAGCGGCCTCGGTGAGCGTGATGCCGGGACGGGCCTGTACGTAGGGGATGAGCGCGAGCAGACGGGCGACCTGGTCGGCGCTGGTGCTCATGCGCGCTCGAAAGAGAGCATGCGACCCGCGACGGCCAGCAGGCGCGCGATGGTGGCGTCACGAACCTCGTCGGGGCTCAGCACGAGCGCGTCCGGACCGGCGGCCGCGGCCTGCTCCGCGATCTCGCCGATCGTGCCGTAGGGGACCTCGTACGCCACGTACCCGTCCGGTGCCGGGGCGTCCGTCGCGCTCCCCCGTCGGCGCAGCGCGGGTGCCGCCGATCCGCGGATGGCGATGAGTGCGGTGTCTGTGACCCCGGCGGGCTCGAGGGAGGCGGCTGCCGCCTCGACGACGGAGCGTGCGGGCAGCTCGTACGCGCCTGAGGGCTCGAGGGCCTCGACGGTGCCGACCACTCGTGAGAGCCGGAACATGCGGGGCGCCTCACGGCCCAGGTCCTGCCCGTACACGTACCAGACGCCTCGCCGGACGAGCACCCCCCAGGGCTCGATCTGACGGGTCTGCGCGGTCTCGCGGTAGTCGAAGCGGATGCGGCGCCGGTCGATCAGGGCCTGCCAGACGATGCCGACCGTCTCGTCGTCCCCGCCGAGCCGCGCCTGGACGAGATCCGAGGACCCCAGCTCGACCCCAGCCGCCCTCAGCTTGCCAACTGCGGCGGTCGCCTGCGGCGCGAGCGCGGCGCCGTCGAAGACGTGGGCCGCGATGCCGAGCACGACCTGCTCGGAGTGGTTGAACTCGACCGGCGGCAGCTCGAAGTCGCCGGGCAGGATGCGATAGCCCGGCTCGTCGTCGAAGAGCACGTCGTTGGAGCCGGTCTCGATGGGGATGCCGAGGTCGCGTAGATCATCTTTGTCACGCTCGAACATGCGCTGGAACGCGGCGTCGGACAGGCCCTGGTAGCCCAGGACGGACGCGCGGATCGTCTCCCGCGCCAGGAACCGTCGCGCCGCCAGGAGGCAGATGACGAGGTTGAGCTGACGTTCGGTCTTGCGTGGCGCCATGCCCCTCCTCTCGTACCATGGACAAGTCTGGCAGCCGGTGGCCCACCACATGCCCACGCCACGCGAACTCGGGACGTGTCATGAGCGGCCGGTTCGCCCCATCGCCCACCTCCGACCTGCACCTCGGCACCCTACGCACCGCTCGGCTCGCGTGGCTCTTCGCGGTCGACGGGCCGCGACTTCCTGGTCCGAATCGAGGACCTTGGCCAAGCGCGGGGTCGCCGCAGCAGCTGGGGTCGCTGAGCGCCAGCTGGCCGACGTCGCCGCGCTGGGCGTCGACCACGACGGTGTGGTGGTGCGGCAGTCCGAGCGGCGCGCCCTGTACGAGCGGGCGATCGGGACGCTGGACGTGTACGAGTGCTACTGCTCGCGCAAGGACGTCGCCGAGTCAGCCCAGGCGCTGCGCGGGGACGGACACCGTCCATACCCGGGGACGTGCCGCGACCTGACCGAGACCGAGCGCGCCGAGCGACGGGCGCTGCGACCGGCCGCTCTGCGCGTCGGGGCCCATGCCGAGCGCTGGACCGTGACCGACGAGCTGTACGGGGAGGTCACCGGTGTCGTCGACGACTTCGTGCTGCGCCGCGGCGACCGGAACGTACGCGTACAACCTCGCGGTCGTCGTGGACGACGGGGAGCAGGGGGTCGACCAGGTGGTCCGCGGTGACGACCTGCTCTCGTCAGCGCCCCGCCAGGCCTGGCTCGCGCACCGGCTCGGGCTCACCGCACCGCTGTACGCCCACGTACCTCTCGCCGTCACTACTGACGGCCGCCGCCTCGCCAAGCTCGACGGTGCCGTGACGTTCGCGGACCTGTCCGCTCAAGGGGTGACACCGGAGGGCGTGCTCACGCGCATCGAGTCGTCGTTGGGCCTTGCGAACCCCGGCGAGACGGTCACCACGCCGATGTTGCTCGAACGGTTCGACCCGGCAAGGCTCCCCAGGGAGCGGGGGGTGGTCTAGCGATGCGTGACACGCGACCAAGCACTTCCCATGTGCCGTTTTCAGACAGTGATATCAAACTTGTATTCGCACACATATCTGTATATACTGACCACATGAGCATCCCCGCTGCTGTTCCCGGACCCGCGATCGCGGACGCGGTTCGGCACGCGCTCACGGATCTGGGTGTCGTCCGTGCCGGGATCGGCCAGATCTGCGTGGCGGAT
>JAYUEA010000544.1:0-2978 GCA_043739465.1 Propionibacteriaceae bacterium | reverse complement strand
GGGCGAGGCGAGCGCAGAGCCGTATGTACGGGTGAGCAACCTCGCCGTCGGCTGGCCAGGCTTCGGCGCCGTCGCCTCGGACATCTCCTTCGAGCTCGTCGCCGGTCAGAGCGTCGCGGTGGTCGGCCCCAGCGGCGTCGGCAAGACGACCCTCGCCGCCACCGTGCTCGGGCTGATCCCGCCGATCAGCGGCGAGGTGACGACGGCCGGACGCGTGGGCTACCTCGCCCAGGACGCCCACCTGTTCGCGACGACGGTGGCCGAGAACGTACGGATCGGCAACAAGGACGCCACGGACGACGAGGTCGTTGCTGCGCTGGCCGCAGCTGGCCTTCCCCTGGATCCCGAGCGCGTCGTCGGCGAGCTCGGGGCGACCCTCTCGGGCGGCGAGGCCCGCCGCCTGGCGCTCTCCCGCCTCCTCGCCGGTTCGTACGACGTCCTCGTCCTCGACGAGCCCAGCGAGCACCTCGACGCCCCCACCGCCAACGCCCTCCTCGACGACCTCTGGGCCGGCGTCGGAACCCGGCCCCTTCTGGTGGTCACGCACGACGAGTCCGTGGTGGCAAGGTGCGACAAGGTCGTACGGCTCACGGCGTAGCCGGGACAAGGAGAACGGGTGCCGGGCCGATGGCCCGGCACCCGTTCGGTGCTTGCAGCGAAGATCAGCCCTTGGTGAGCGGGCCGAGCGTCTTGTCGTTGGCGTACACGGACGCCGCGTTGCCCTTGGTGACGATCACCGGGGCCAACAGGTACGACGGGACGACCTTGATGCCGTTGTTGTAGCTCTTGCTGTCGTTGACCTCAGGCGTCTTGCCCTGCTGGAGGGCCTGCGCCATGACGATCGACTGGGCGACGAGCTTGTTGGTGTCCTTGAAGATGGTCGAGTACTGCTGACCGGCCATGATCGACTTCACCGACTCCACCTCGGAGTCCTGACCCGTGACGACGGGCAGCGGCTTGTTCGCAGCGGCGATGGAAGCCATCGCAGCGCGGCCCAGGGTGTCGTTGGGCGACAGGATGCCGTCCAGCTCGGCCTTCTGGTAGAAGCCGGACAGCACAGTGTCCATGCGCTTCTGCGCGTTCTCGGCCTTCCAGCCCTGGGTGACGACCTGCTCGAAGGTGGTCTGCTTCGAGAGCACGGTGAGGGTGCCGTCGGCGATCTTCGGCGTGAGCACGCTCATGGCGCCGTCGAAGAACACCTTGGCGTTCGAGTCGTCAGGCGAACCGGCGATCAGCTCGACGTTCCACTTGGTCTTCGTGTCCTTGCGATCCGCGAGGCCCTCGAGAAGCGCCTGGCCCTGCAGGACACCGACCTTGAAGTTGTCGAACGCGACGTAGTAGTCGATGCTCGGCGTGTTGGTGAGCAGGCGGTCATAGGCGATGACCGTGATACCGGCCTTCTTGGCAGCGTCGAGCTGCGTGCCGAGCTGCGAGCCGTCGATGGCGCCGACGATCAGCACCTTGGCGCCCTTCTCGATCATCGCGCTGATCTGGTTCTGCTGCTCGGTGACGCCTCCATTGGCGAACTGGACGCTCGGCGTGAACCCGGCGGTCTTGAGCCCATCGTTGAACAGACTCTCGGCGAGGACCCAGTTCTCAGATGTCTTCTGGGGGAGCGCGACACCGATGACGGCATCCTTGGCGAAACCGGCCGCGCTTGCGCTGCCGCTGGCCGCGGTTTCGGTACGACCGCTACCACAACCGGACAGTGCCAGAGCACTGGCGACCACGAGAGCAGCCGCAGCCTTGGCGAACTTCCTCATCTCTACCTCTTCCTTTGTCCGGGAGCCGTTCTGGCCGTTCCGGGTTCACCCCGTCTGCGTCTGGCCGACGGGTAATCCTGTGCTGGGCGTACGACGAGGCGGCGCCAGGTCGTACGCGTTCTATGCAGCCCTGGTGGTGATGGGGGCCGGTGTGTCGCCAGGCTCCTTGCCTTGCTTCGACGGGAACAGGAGCCCCGTGATCGACGGCTTGTTCTGCGACTTCTGCCACACGTCGAGGGCGACGGCAGCGAGGAGGACGAGACCCTTGATCATCTGGGTGGCATCGGATCCGGCGCTCATGAGCTGAAGGCCGTTGTTGAGCACGGCCATGACCAGTCCCCCGATCACGGAGCCGACAACGGTGCCGACACCGCCGGACACCGCTGCGCCGCCGATGAACACCGCTGCGATCGCGTCGAGCTCCCAGCCGACGCCGTCGAACGGCCCGGACGCTGTCGAACGCCCGACGAACATCATTCCGGCGAAGGCGGCGAGCATGGCCATGTTCATCATCACCAGGAAGTAGGTCCGCCTCGTGTTGACGCCGGACAGCTCAGCCGCGAGGCGGTTACCGCCGACGGCGTAGATGTGGCGACCGAAGATCGTACGGTCCGTGAGGTAGCTGTAGACGATCACGAGCGCAAGGAGGATGAGGCCCGGGACGGGGAATGACGAGCCGGGCCGACCGGTGCCGTACATGAAGGTGAGGTAGCCGATGACCAGGGACACGAGGACCAGACGGATGACGGTCACCGACATGGCGGGCACCTCTGCGCCGATCTTCTCCAGCGCACGGCGCTGGCTGATCTGCATCCAGACGACGACCACGACCGCGATGACGCCGAGCAGGAGCGTGGAGTTGTTCAACGCCGTGTTCGGCCCCCACTCGGGCAGGTAGCCGGCGCCGAGGTACTGGAAGGACTTGGGTACGGGGACCGTGAGCGACTTGCCGACCCACTGGTTGGCGCCGCGGAAGAACATGTAGCCGGCCAGGGTCACGATGAAGCCCGGGATGCCCATGTAAGCGACCCAGAACCCCTGCCACGCGCCACAGACGGCACCGAGAGCGAGGCCGAGCAGGAAGGCCACGTACCACGGGATGCCCCAGTCGCGTATGGCGATCGCGACCACGATGCCGACGAAGGCCGCGACCGAACCGACGGACAGGTCGATGTGGCCGATGATGATCACCATGACCATGCCGATGGCCAGTAC